>NZ_WKFA01000039.1:0-51597 GCF_021605325.1 Pseudomonas sp. PA-7-1E | reverse complement strand
ATGTAACACCGAGATGCAGTGTGGGAGCTGGCTTGCCTGCGATAGCTATTTATCAGTTAGCCCATCTTTGGCTGATACACCGTTATCGCAGGCAAGCCAGCTCCCACAGTTCAGATCGCATTTCATAAAGGGGTGTGGGTGGCGGTCTGACAGAGCCGCATCACGACCAAGCCAATAAATATCGGTTTTCCCGGTAGGACGTTTCTGAATGTTACCGGCCCGCTCAAATGTGTAACCACCCGCACAAAGCTGGGGCAATGGACCACGCCCCCGCCCCGAAAAACCGCGTTCTAGACACCCCCAAAAATAAGATTAAACGCCAGACTTGCCGTGCTAGAAGGGTTTGCGAATAATAGGCCCGCAATTTGCAGCATCATCAGGTTTAATATCTTTTGTCTCTGCATAAAATTCAGAGGCTGTCAATGTGTTGGAACCGCTTTCTCAGTGCTTCTGTAAATTGTTGTCGCATTGAGGAAATATCGGCTTCCGGCCTGTCGTTAGAATGCCGATCACTCGCTCGTCGTCGCAGGTGTCGCCCGCGCAGGACGCAGCACCGCTATTCGGTTACACCTTCGCCGCATCGTGGGCCATGGCTCATACTGCTGTTTTTGCCCTATACCGATGGAGTCCCAAGATGAAGAAACTCGTGCTGTTGGGCGCCCTGGCGCTGTCCGTGCTGTCCATGCAGGCTTTCGCCGAAGGCAAGCCGCTGAAAATTGGTATCGAAGCGGCTTACCCTCCGTTTGCCTCCAAGGCACCGGATGGCAGCATCGTCGGTTTTGACTACGACATCGGCAATGCGCTGTGCAAGCAGATGGACGTCAAGTGCACCTGGGTCGAGCAGGAATTCGATGGCCTGATCCCGGCGTTGAAAGTGCGCAAGATCGACGCGATCCTGTCGTCCATGTCCATCACTGAAGACCGCAAGAAATCCGTGGACTTCACCACCCGCTACTACCTGTCCCCAGCGCGTCTGGTGATGAAGGAAGGCACCACCGTCAGCGACAGCCTGGATGAACTCAAAGGCAAGAAGATCGGTGTGCAGCGCGGTTCGATCCACGATCGTTTCGCCCGTGAAGTCCTGGCGCCAAAAGGTGCGGATATCAAGGGTTACAGTACCCAGAACGAAATCTACCTGGACGTGGCTGCCGGTCGTCTCGACGGTACCGTGGCTGACGCCACCCTGCTGCAAGATGGTTTCCTGAAAACCGACGCCGGCAAAGGCTACGCGTTTGTAGGCCCATCGTTCACCGAAGCCAAATACTTCGGCGACGGTATCGGCATCGCAGTGCGCAAAGGCGACAAGGAAAACCTTGAGCGCATCAATGCGGCCATCGCTGCAATCCGTGCCAACGGCGAATACAAGAAAATCCAGGACAAGTACTTCGACTTCGATATTTACGGCGCTGACGCCAAGTAACTCATCGCAGCTGTCTGTCCGAAATGGCGCAAGCAACAGTCATCCTGAAGTTTGCGCCATTTTTTCATCCCCCTTTTCGAGGACCTGAATCATGTTGAAAGGCTACGGGGCCGTTATCCTCGATGGCGCTTGGTTGACGCTTCAGCTCGCCTTGTCGTCCATGGCCTTGGCCATTGTTCTGGGTCTGATCGGGGTCGCGCTACGCCTGTCGCCGGTACGTTGGCTGGCTTGGCTGGGCGACTTGTACTCCACGGTGATCCGCGGGATCCCCGACCTGGTGCTGATCCTGCTGATTTTCTACGGCGGTCAGGACTTGCTTAACCGCGTCGCGCCGCTATTGGGCTTTGACGACTATATCGACTTGAACCCCCTGGCCGCCGGTATCGGCACCCTGGGTTTCATCTTTGGCGCTTACCTCTCGGAAACCTTCCGTGGCGCCTTCATGGCCATTCCCAAGGGCCAGGCCGAAGCCGGCCTGGCGTATGGCATGAGCAGCTTCCAGGTGTTTTTCCGGGTGATGGTGCCGCAGATGATTCGGCTGGCGATCCCCGGGTTTACCAACAACTGGCTGGTATTGACCAAGGCCACCGCGCTGATTTCGGTGGTAGGTCTGCAAGACATGATGTTCAAGGCCAAGCAGGCGGCAGACGCCACCCGCGAGCCTTTTACCTTCTTCCTCGCAGTGGCGGCGATGTACCTGGTGATCACCAGCGTGTCGTTGCTGGCCTTGCGTTACCTTGAGAAGCGCTACTCGGTAGGCGTAAGGGCGGCTGATCTATGATCTTCGACTACAACGTCATCTGGGAGGCCATGCCGCTGTACCTTGGCGGCTTGCTGACCACCCTGAAACTGCTCGCTATCTCGCTGTTCTTCGGCCTGCTCGCGGCCTTGCCCCTGGGCTTGATGCGCGTGTCCAAGCAGCCGATCGTCAACGGCGTGGCCTGGCTTTACACCTACGTGATCCGCGGCACGCCGATGCTGGTGCAGCTGTTTTTGATCTACTACGGCCTGGCACAGTTCGAGGTGGTGCGCGAAAGCTTCCTGTGGCCGCTGCTGTCCAGCGCAACGTTCTGTGCGTGCCTGGCGTTTGCGATCAATACCAGCGCCTACACCGCCGAAATTATCGCCGGTAGCCTCAAGGCCACGCCTAACGGTGAGATCGAAGCGGCCAAGGCCATGGGCATGTCGCGCTACAAACTGTACCGCCGCATCCTGTTGCCGTCGGCCCTGCGCCGTGCGCTGCCGCAGTACAGCAACGAAGTGATCATGATGCTGCAGACCACCAGCCTGGCGTCCATCGTTACCCTGATCGACATCACCGGTGCCGCGCGTACGGTCAATGCCCAGTATTACCTGCCGTTCGAAGCCTATATCACCGCTGGCGTGTTCTACCTGTGCCTGACCTTCATCCTGGTGCGCCTGTTCAAGTTGGCCGAGCGCCGCTGGCTGAGCTACCTGGCTCCACGGAAGCACTGATATGGAACGTATCGATCATCTGCTGCCCTGGGGGCATTTGGGCTGCGAGCGCCAACTGAGCGTGTTCCGCTTTGGCAGCGGCGAGCGCAAGGCCTATATCCAGGCCAGCCTGCACGCCGATGAGTTGCCGGGTATGCGTGCCGCGTGGGAACTGAAAAAACGCCTCACAAAGCTGGAGCAGCAGGGCGCCCTCAACGGCGTGATCGAGCTGGTGCCGGTGGCTAACCCGATGGGCCTTGGCCAGCTGTTGCAAGGCAGCCACCAGGGGCGTTTCGAAGTGGGCAGCGGCAAGAACTTCAATCGCGACTTCGTTGAGCTGAGCGAGCCGGTCGGTGCATTGTTGCAAGGCAAACTGGGTGATGACCCGCACGCCAATGTGCGCATGATTCGCCAGGCCATGAGCGATACGCTGGCCGCCTTGCCCGAGCCGAGCAGCCAGTTGCAAGGCATGCAGCGTATCCTGCTGAGCCATGCGTGCACCGCTGATGTGGTGCTGGACTTGCATTGCGACGCCGAAGCCGCACTGCACATGTACGCGCTGCCCCAACACTGGCCGCAGTGGCGGTCGCTGTCGGCACATCTGAATGTGAAGGTCGGCCTGCTGGCGGAAGATTCCGGCGGCAGTTCGTTTGACGAGGCGTGCTCGTTGCCGTGGCTGCGTTTGTCGCGCATGTTCCCGCAGGCGCAGATTCCGCTGGCCTGCCTGGCAACGACGTTGGAGTTGGGCGGCCAGGCCGACACCGGCCGTGATGAAGCCATCTTCCACGCCGAAGGCATCCTTGCGTTCCTCGCCGAACAAGGCTTGATCAAGGGCGAGTGGCCCGCGCCGCAACACGAACCTTGCGAAGGTGTGCCTTTCGAGGGCACCGAACTGCTGTTCGCGCCCCATGCCGGGGTGATCAGTTACCTGCGTAAAGCGGGCGACTGGATAGAAACCGGCGACGAGATTTTTGAAGTGATTGACCCCCTGACTGACCGCGTAAGCACTATTTGCGCGGGCACCTCGGGGGTGTTGTTTGCCGTTGAACGGCTACGTTATGCCCAAGCGGGTTTCTGGCTGGCCAAGGTGGCGGGGCGCGAAGCGCTGCGTCACGGGCGCTTGCTCAACGACTGACCACCTGTTTTTGTGAGAACCGACCGCATGTACAAGCTTGAAGTCCAAGACCTGCATAAACGCTATGGCAGTCATGAAGTGCTCAAGGGTGTGTCCCTGGCCGCCGCCGCCGGTGATGTGATCAGCATCATCGGTTCCAGCGGTTCGGGCAAAAGTACCTTTTTGCGCTGCATCAACCTGCTGGAGCAGCCCCACGCCGGCAAGATTCTGCTCAATAACGAAGAGCTGAAACTGGTGGCCAACAAGGACGGCGCCATGAAGGCTGCCGACCCCAAGCAACTGCAACGTATGCGTTCACGCCTGTCCATGGTGTTCCAGCATTTCAACCTGTGGTCGCACATGACCGCGATTGAAAACGTGATGGAAGCCCCGGTGCACGTGTTGGGCATATCGAAGAAAGAGGCCCGTGAAAAGGCCGAGCATTACCTGGCCAAAGTCGGCGTGGGCCATCGTAAGGATGCGTTCCCGGGCCACATGTCCGGTGGCGAGCAGCAGCGCGTAGCGATTGCTCGTGCGCTGGCGATGGAACCTGAGGTGATGCTGTTCGACGAACCTACTTCGGCGCTGGATCCGGAGTTGGTGGGCGAAGTGCTCAAGGTCATGCAGGACCTGGCCCAGGAAGGCCGCACCATGGTGGTGGTGACCCACGAAATGGGCTTTGCCCGGGAAGTGTCGAACCAGTTGGTGTTTTTGCACAAAGGCATTGTTGAAGAGCGTGGCAATCCGAGGGAAGTGCTGGTGAACCCGCAGTCCGAGCGCCTTCAGCAATTCCTGTCCGGCAGCTTGAAATAGTCAAGGTTGCCACCCATCCCCTGTAGGAGCGAGCTTGCTCGCGAAGATCGTCAACGATAACGCGGGAAGCCTGATACCCCGTGGCGTTCTCAGGTTTTTCGCGAGCAAGCTCGCTCCTACAGGAGGGCAGGGCTTCATTGTTTTTGAGATTTGTGTTGGTTTACGGGCTAGCATTGGCCCACAGCTTCTTTCACCGTTTTCGCTCCGGATAGCACTCCATGACCGCCCACAAAATTGGTTTCCTGATTTGGCCCAGCACAAAAGCACTCACGCTTGCGCTGGCTGAGGAGGCCTTGCGCGTTGCTCAGCGGGTGCATCCGGATGTGGTCTACGAATTGTCGTTTCTGCAGGCCGAGCCGCAAACCGAGGGGGCCTGGCAACTGCCGGGCGAGCCGTGGGCCGGCAAGCTGGAAGGTTTTCAGAAACTGTTCCTGCTGGCGGATGAGCCGCCTGCCGCCATCGCCTCGCAGCTCAGCACAGCGCTCAAGCAGCTGGTTCGGGCTGGTTGCGTGATCGGCGGGTTATCGGCGGGCGTGTACCCATTGGCCCAGCTTGGTTTGCTGGATGGTTATCGTGCTGCCGTGCATTGGCGCTGGCAGGACGATTTCGCCGAGCGTTTCCCCAAGGTCATCGCCACCAGCCACCTGTTTGACTGGGACCGTGATCGCCTGACCGCTTGCGGCGGCATGTCGGTACTTGACCTGCTGTTGGCGGTACTGGCCCGTGACCATGGCGCCGAGTTGGCCGGTGCCGTGTCTGAAGAATTGGTGGTGGAGCGCATCCGTGAGGGCGGCGAGCGCCAGCGCATTCCGTTGCAAAACCGCCTGGGCTCCAGCCATCCGAAGCTGACCCAGGCGGTGTTGTTGATGGAAGCCAATATTGAAGAGCCGCTGACCACCGATGAAATTGCCCAGCACGTGTGCGTGTCACGACGACAGCTGGAGCGCATCTTCAAGCAGTACCTTAACCGCGTTCCCAGCCAGTATTACCTGGAACTGCGCCTGAACAAGGCGCGCCAGATGTTGATGCAAACCAGCAAGTCGATCATCCAGATCGGCCTGTCGTGCGGCTTCTCCTCGGGGCCGCATTTCTCCAGCGCCTACCGTAACTTCTTCGGCGCTACTCCCCGTGAAGACCGCAACCAACGGCGCAGCAGCAGCCCGTTCGAGTTGTCGTCGGTGCCCTCCGAGCGCGGTTGAGCGGCGGGCTATTCATCGCCCTCTGTGTCGGGTCCACCGCTGACGGAGTCCTGGTTGGGATTGATCGGCGGGGGTTGTAAAGCTTCCGGTACATCGAAACTTACCGCCGTGCGGTTGTAATAACTGCGCAGCATGGCGATCGCCGCGGGCGAGAAGGGGTTGCCGCTGAGGTCGAAGCCCTGGGCTCTGTCTGCATCCATTTCAAGGAGGTCGCTGGGTAGCTCGCTAATCTGGTTGTTGCGCAAGCTCACTTGATCAAGCGATGGCAGGTTGAATATTCCGTTCGGCACTTGCGTGAGGCCGGCTTCTTCGATCATCAAACCTGTCAGTCCCGACATTTTGCTGATGTCGGGCGCGACGCCCAGCGGGTTATGACTCAGGTCCAGGTACTCAAGGTTCTGCAGGTCGCTCAGGGCGTCGGCGCTGGTGGTGGTCAAGCGAATATGGCTGTTTGCAAGGCTCAGTGACTTGAGTTTGGGTAGATTGAACACGGCGCCAGGAATGTCGTTCAAGGCATAGCGGTAGATCAGCAGGCTTTCCAGGTTGGGAAAGTGCTCGAGAAATCCCTGGGGAATCGACGTAGTTTCCTCTGCTCTCAATTCCAGCTTCGAAATGTGCTCGAAATCGATATTCAATGACGGTAGATCGCCTAGCGGCGCCAGCGTCACTTCCATTTCATGGGAGGCGGCGGGCGGCTCTTGGTCGGAGTCCAGAGCGGTTTCCCGTCGCCAGGCTGCTTCCAGCACTGTTTTGAGTTCGTCTCGCACCAACTGCTGCTGAGCCTGGGCTTGCTCGTCCAGTGGTGCCCTCGTACGCGGATGCTGCGCCGGCACACTCACTATCCATTCCTGCAAATCGGCTTGAAGACGCTCGTAGTCCGCTTTCAAGCGCACCAAGTGTGCCATTGAGTCGTCCAGGCCGCCGGGCAGCCTGAAGATGAAGTTATTCGCCTGGTCGACGCTGTACTTGGGGTAAAGCGCTTGCACCATAAGCCGCTGCGCGGGGTTGGCATCAGCACCAAAATGTTCGCCGGTTATCTGGCAATAGGCTTTGATCCTCTGCAGCGTGGCGCGTGAGAACCCGTTGCCTGACAGGTTAAAGGCTTTGGCGGCATTGCCTGGCAGCTGGAAGATCAAATCAGGCAGCCGACTCAAATAGTTGTTGCTCAGATCGGCGCTGACTAGTTGGGGGCGATTGAGCAAGTTCTCGGGAAACAGGGAGATATGGGTTCCGCTCAGGTTCAGCGTCTGTAGTTCGGGCATGTGCCCAAGGTTGGGAGACCGTGACAGCTGATTGTTGTTGGACAGGTCCAGGCTTTTGAGTCCTGTGAAGGGATCTAGGTCTGCGCGGTTTTGCAGGGTCAGGTTGCAGTTGCGCAGCGTCAGTCTGTCAAGGTGAGAAAGTGCGATGACCTCGGGAGGAATTGTGTTGAGGGCAACGTCGCTCAGATGCAACGTACGTAGGTTGGGGAAGTGGGTGAGGAAACCTGGCGCTCCCCGGGTAGTGGAGTAACCCTTTAGCGTCAAACTGGAAATGTGATCGAAGTTTGCATTGAGTACAGGCAGTTCGCCGTGTATGGGGTAGCCAAGGTTCAGTGTGCGTCCGATTGCGTGGTCAGTATCGATCGGCGTTTCATGGCGCCAGCCGCGGAGCAGTTCTTGTGTCCATATCCAGCGGTGCAGTTCCGCTTCGGCGACGGTGGAAGGGGGTAGCGGGGCATCGGTGTTGAGAGAGGCCTGCAAGAGGCTCGAGCGCCAGGCCATCAGATCGGTTTTCAGTCGTAAAAGCTCGTTTTTCAGGTAGCGGAGCGTCTGTAAGGGAGTGCTGGGATAGCTGTTCAAAATGTCCAGTGTCTGAGTCAGCTCTTGCGGGCTCAGGCCAGGGTACAGCTCGTGTAACAACGCCAATTCGGGGGTGTTGCCGGCCTCTGGCGGTGTGGCGGGGTAGCCTTCCATGCCGCCGGGCAGGCGCATCAGCCTCGGGTCGTAGGCAGGTTTGCGCACTGGATCCTGGGCCAACAACGCGCCGAGCGCTTCACGTGTCAGGGGGCGCTGGCTCAAGGTTTGCCGCAACAACGGACCCTGGCCGATATGAATGCCCAGCGCATCGCGCTGAGTGTCAGGCAGGGCCTGCAGGACGGCAGTGTAAAAATCCGTTTCGGCAAGCACCATGCCTTTTTCGTCTTCGGGGATGTACTCGCCGTCGATGGTACGCACCAGGGTGCGTTTGATCGGTGCTTCAGGAGCGCCGATCGCATCGTGCAGCTTGCCGGTTTGCTTGAAATCGCGCACTTCCAGGCGCACAGACGGCGACCAGCCCGGCAGGTTTTCCAGCGAGTGCAGGGCGAGGCGGTGGGTGTCGCTGTTTTCCAGAGCGGTCATGTACAACCCTTCATGCGCCCGGCTGATTCGAACGTGATGAGCGGCCCAGCGTGCTCGCTCAAGTACCGGTGCGGGTACCTTGCCTTGGTCGATGTCCAGCAACTGCTGGCCGGTGGAGCAGCGTAATACATCTTCGGCGGCGCTCGTTGGCAGGCCGGGCGCGGCGTCGATGATGGTTTGCAGGCGTGCGTCAGCGGTTATCTCCAGCCCGCGATAACGCGAGTCGAACAGCGAGGCGCGGCTTTTCTGAGCTGCGCGTGCCAGTTGTTTGCGCAGTTTGGCGGTGCGTGCAGGCAGGGTGGGCGTGGGGCCGAACGGCTCTTCAAGCAAGGTTTTGCGTTCCGACTCGTTCAAGGTTTCCAGCACGATCGTCAGCAAATCGCCCTTGTTCATCTGGGCTTCGTGTATCTGTGCCACGGCGGCGTTTTTATGGCCTTTGTGCTCCCAGACGGTTTCACCTTTGGCGTTGAGAAACCGCAGGGTCTTGGATTCGGGCCATAGGCCCGTCTGGCTCAGCAGCCACAGTTGCGTTTGGGTATCAGCCTTCTGATACATCGCAGGGTCATCGCTGTTCATCTGGTCGATGAAAGTTTGCAGCTGCTCATCGATCCGGATGCGCTTGAGTGTGTCGGCCAACAGCGGCGGCGGCGGTTGGTGGTCCACGTACAGTTTGCGCAGGACGTCATCATTGGTCTCGCTGATGCGACTGGCTCTTTCAAGACCGGCTTCGCTGATACCTTCGGCAGATGGGCCGAGCCGGCGCAGCAAGGTGGTGCGATTCCAGGTCAACGGGCGATCCACGGGCGTCAACCAGGCGCCCTTGCCATTGCTCAGTACGCGTGGGCGGTAGGCGTGGGGGCGCGTAGGGTGTTCAAGGCTAGCGTTGCCCGAGGGTTGTTTGATGGAGAAATATTGCCCGTCCAGCGCCAGGATCTGCTTTTGTTGATGGGCATGTAATCCCTGCGGGCCGGGGCGCGACCCTGGAACCAATTGAATGTCGTGGGCGTAGGGCGCCAGGTCGGGGTTCCACAGACGGGTTTTACGGTCGGTGGTCACCGCAGTGAGTCTGTCAAAGAAGTCCCATAGCGCCTTCGGTAGCGTCTGTCGCAACAGGTTTTCGGCGATCGGTGCGCCGACCGCGAACATCCCCAGTTGGACCATTTGCTCAAGGATTGACATCAGGTGCCCGAATGCCTGGCGCTTGAGCCCTTCGGCCCAGTCGAGCACGCCTTCGAACACATCGTCGAGTAGTTGATAGGCGGTATAGCCGAGCATCAGTAAGCCCAGCGGCGGGACAAAGGGTGTTGCGATGAAGGCGGCGATTTCGAGAATGGCTTCTCCGATTTTCTGCACAACCTCCCAGCGCCGCCAGCGAGCATTTCTGTCAGCGTCGGCGGTGGGAATGGCCGTTACGCGAGCATCGTTGAGCAACTTATCAAGCTTGTTCTCATACAGGTGCTCGTACAGGTCGTTGGTGATTTTCGTCGCATAGAATTGCAGGTTGGTTTTGGCCACGGGTTCGTCACGCCAGACAGGGCGGGGGTCGCCCGAAACATGCTCGTGCCAGACGACCTGTGATAAGCGGCTGTTGAGATCGGCAAAGAAGTAGCCACGCTGTTCATGCCTGACGAAACGGCTGAAAAACGCCTGATAGTCGGCGCTGCGCAGTTTGTTCGCCAGGTCCTGCATGAAAGCCTGACCGTTGGCGTAATACTTGAGCGGCGATTGCGGGTCGCCCGGAATGTAGGCCACCATCGGGACGGCGCTGCGATTGGACTCCAGGTCGGCGGCGAACAGCACGATGCCGGTCAAGGGGGCGTTCATCAGGCTAAGGTCATGGCACAGCAACGGCCTGCCGTTCAGGTCGCCGATCAGGTTTTTGAGAAAGCTGCGAAGTGCATTGAACGCTTGGGGCGATACATCTTTTTTCAGCTGCGCCATATACAAGCTGGCTTGGGCGTCGGCTTTCAGGCTGTTGATGACCTTTTGGCGCAGTTGAGCCTTGATCGCCGCGTCATTGAAGCCCAAAAGGTTCTTGAGGTAGCGCTGGTATTGCTTGCCGACATCCAGCGTGCGGCATAACCCAATGAATTGCGCGATGCTGATTTTCTCGCGTAATTGGGGCAGCGTGTTGAATTGCCCGGTGGCGGAGGGCTGAGTAATGAATGTCGACTCTGGGGCATATGCCGTCGGCTTGCTTTCGTCCGCATCAAAGTTGTGCAATGCCGCCTCCACCAGTGAAACGGTCCAGGTTTTGGCGCCAGTTTCTATGGGAAGCAGCGGTGTGGTCTGTGGGATATACAAGCGCAGGTAAATAGCGCTGACGTCGCAGTCGGCGTCGTACTGCTGCTTGAGTGCCTGCTGCAGCAAGGGGGCGGCAAATGCCTGCGGGGATTGGAGCGTGGATAGGGCGCTGTCGACTTGGTTTTGTGCCTTCCAACTGTTCTCCAGGGCCTTCTTGGCGGGAGCTTGCTGGGTGCGGTTGGCATCGCCATACCAATCGGCGAATTCAATTGGGCTGTTTTTCAGGGCCTGGCGCCGGGCACTTGAGGCGTTCCCTAGCCATTTCGGTAGGCGGGGGTTGACCTCGGCGGGCACTACGGCTGCGACTTGTGCGAGGTGTTGGGAGAGCGAGGTTTGAGTTGGGGTGGGCATGGGCTGGATCTTCATTGAGTTGAGGCAGCGACATCACACCAACTTTGATGCAGGGCGGGAGCATATATAGTGATGCCCGCAACGAAATCTGCAGATCTTGCGCTTGTCTCCCTTGCTTATCAGGCCGTGCTGCCCGGAACTCAGGTAGGCGCGGTTAGATCGTCAGGGCGCGCCAACCCTTTCGCTGCATGATCCTGACGTAAACCTGCCGCAGCGTTTAAACTGCGCCATTGCGACGCTATTTGTCGCATTGGCGTAAACCCGCGAAAAACACGGGTTGGCGCTATAAGAAGTTGTCGCTTGGCGACAAGGCCCCACTGAAAACTGTCCTTACAATCCCTGCATCGCCCGCCAGTTCCAGGCAGGCGTTCCTCTTCAGGAGACTCCGATGTCCGTTGAGCAAGCCCCGGTGCAACGTGCCGATTTCGACCAGGTGATGGTGCCCAACTACGCACCTGCTGCCTTTATTCCTGTGCGTGGCCAAGGTTCGCGCGTGTGGGACCAGGCCGGTCGAGAGCTGATCGACTTTGCCGGCGGCATCGCGGTTAACGTTCTAGGCCACGCCCATCCGGCACTGGTCGGTGCCTTGACCGAACAGGCCAACAAACTCTGGCACGTCTCCAACGTGTTCACCAATGAGCCGGCGCTGCGCCTGGCCCACAAGCTGATCGACGCCACCTTTGCCGAGCGCGTGTTCTTCTGCAACTCCGGCGCCGAAGCCAACGAGGCCGCCTTCAAGCTGGCCCGTCGCGTGGCGTTCGACCGTTTTGGCAGCGAGAAGTACGAGATCATCGCCGCGCTGAACAGCTTCCACGGCCGTACCCTGTTCACCGTCAACGTCGGTGGCCAGTCGAAGTACTCCGATGGTTTCGGGCCTAAAATCACCGGCATCACCCACGTTCCTTATAACGACCTGGCCGCATTGAAAGCCGCGGTGTCGGACAAGACCTGCGCCGTGGTGCTGGAGCCGATCCAAGGTGAAGGCGGCGTACTGCCAGCCGAACTGGCTTACCTGCAAGGCGCCCGCGAACTGTGCGACGCGAACGACGCGCTGCTGGTGTTCGACGAAGTGCAAACCGGCATGGGCCGCAGCGGACACCTGTTTGCCTACCAGCATTACGGCGTGACCCCGGACATCCTCACCAGCGCCAAGAGCCTGGGCGGCGGCTTCCCGATTGCGGCGATGCTGACCCGTGAAGACCTGGCCAAGCACCTGGTAGTCGGCACCCACGGCACCACCTACGGCGGCAACCCGCTGGCGTGCGCGGTAGCGGAAGCGGTGATCGACGTGATCAACACCCCAGAAGTGCTGGCGGGTGTGAATGCCAAGCACGACCTGTTCAAGGCGCGCCTGGAGCAGATCGGCAAGCAGTACGGCATCTTCACCCAAGTGCGTGGCATGGGCTTGTTGATCGGTTGCGTACTCAGCGATGCCTTCAAAGGCAAGGCCAAGGACGTGTTCAACGCGGCCGAGAAAGAAAACCTGATGATCCTGCAAGCCGGCCCCGACGTGGTGCGTTTTGCGCCGAGCCTGGTGGTGGAAGAGGCGGACATCAATGAAGGCCTGGATCGTTTTGAGCGTGCTGTGAAGACGTTGACGCAAGCCTGATAGCGACACATTTTATTGGCCGGACCTGAACACATGTGGGAGCTGGCTTGCCTGCGATAGCATCACCTCGGTGACATTGATATACCGAGTTGCCTGTATCGCCGGCAAGCCAGCTCCCACATGGATCTGCTGACACATTGAGACCGATGTGTATCCAGGGCCTGTGTCCGGCATTTTTTCCTCTGTGAGTTTTCGAGTTAAGGAGTGACACCATGCTGGTGATGCGCCCCGCGCAAATGGCTGATCTGGGCGAGGTACAGCGTCTGGCTGCGGACAGCCCGATTGGTGTCACCTCCTTGCCGGATGATGTGGAACGCCTGAGCGACAAGATCGCGGCCAGCGAAGCTTCTTTTGCGGCCGAGGTGAGTTTCAACGGTGAAGAGAGCTATTTCTTCGTGCTGGAAGACACCGAGACCGGCAAGCTCGCCGGCTGCTCGGCCATCGTGGCCTCGGCCGGTTACTCCGAGCCGTTCTATAGCTTTCGTAACGAGACCTTCGTGCACGCCTCCCGCGAGCTGAAGATCCACAACAAGATCCACGTGCTTTCCCAGTGCCACGACCTTACCGGCAACAGCCTGCTCACCAGTTTCTACGTGAAGCCTGCGCTGGTCGGTTCGCCGTGGTCGGAACTCAATTCCCGTGGCCGACTGCTGTTTGTCGCCAGCCATCCCGAGCGCTTTGCCGACTCGGTGGTGACCGAGATTGTCGGCTACAGCGACGAGAACGGTGACTCGCCGTTCTGGGATGCCATTGGCCGCAACTTCTTCGACCTCAACTACGCCGCCGCCGAGCGCCTGTGCGGGCTGAAAAGCCGTACCTTCCTCGCCGAGCTGATGCCGCACTATCCGATCTACGTGCCGCTGCTGCCGGACGAAGCGCAAGAAGCCATGGGCCAGGTGCACCCGCGTGCGCAAATCACCTTCGACATCCTCATGCGTGAAGGTTTCGAAACTGACCATTACATCGACATCTTCGACGGTGGCCCGACGCTGCACGCACGGGTGTCGGGCATTCGCTCGATTGCCCAGAGCCGCGTGGTGCCGGTGAAGATCGGCGAGATGGTCAAGGGCGTCGGTCGTCAGTACCTGGTGAGCAACGCGCAGTTGCAGGATTACCGTGCGGTGATGCTGGAGCTGGACTACGCGCCCGGCAAGCCAGTGACCCTGGACCTGGCGGCCGCCGAAGCCCTGGGCGTTGGCGAAGGCGCGAGCGTGCGTTTGGTTGCGGTATAAAAACAGAGTTTCGCGGGTGGCTGACAACAGCGGCCCGTTCGAGGAGATAGCATGATCGTTCGTCCCGTACGCAGCAGCGATTTACCGGCCCTGATTGATCTGGCGCGCAGCACCGGCACCGGCCTCACCACCTTGCCGGCCAACGAAGAGCGCCTGACCCACCGGGTTGGCTGGGCGGAAAAAACCTTTCGCGGCGAAGCCGGGCGCGGCGATGCCGACTACCTGTTCGTGCTGGAAAACGACGAAGGCCGCGTGGTGGGAATCTCCGCCATCGCTGGCGCCGTTGGCCTGCGCGAGCCGTGGTACAACTTCCGGGTTGGGCTGACTGTCAGCGCTTCCCAGGAACTGAATATCTACCGTGAGATACCGACTCTGTTCCTGGCCAACGACCTCACCGGTAATTCCGAATTGTGCTCGTTGTTTTTGCATGCCGATTACCGCAACGGCCTCAACGGTCGCATGCTGGCCAAGGCGCGCATGTTGTTTATCGCCGAGTTCCCGCAACTGTTCGGCAACAAGATCATTGCCGAGATGCGCGGTGTGTCCAACGACGCCGGGCGTTCGCCGTTCTGGGAAAGCCTGGGCCGGCACTTCTTCAAGATGGAGTTCAGCCAGGCCGACTACCTCACGGGCGTGGGCAACAAGGCGTTTATCGCCGAGCTGATGCCCAAGTTCCCGCTGTACAGCTGCTTTCTCTCCGAAGACGCGCGCAATGTGATCGGCAAGGTCCACCCGGACACCGAGCCGGCGCTGAGCATGCTCAAGAGCGAAGGCTTCAGCTACCAGGGCTATGTGGATATTTTCGACGCCGGCCCGGCGGTGGAATGTGAAACCAGCAAGATCCGTGCGGTGCGCGACAGCCAGTCACTGGTGTTGGCCATCGGCACGCCGGGGGACGACGCCACGCCGTTCCTGATCCATAACCGCAAGCGCGAAGAATGCCGTATCACCGCCGCTCCGGCCCGTCTGGCGGCAGGTACGCTGGTGGTCGATCCACAGACCGCCAAGCGCCTGCAATTGGTGGTGGGTGATCAAGTACGTGCTGTTGCGTTGTCTGCTGCTCGGGAGTCCAAATAATGAATTCGCTGTATATCGCAGGTAGCTGGCTGGCTGGCCAGGGTGAGCTGTTTGAATCGCGCAACCCGGTGACTCAGCAAGTGCTGTGGGCTGGCAATGGTGCCAGTGCTGAACAGGTCGAATCCGCCGTGCAGGCTGCGCGTCAGGCATTCCCGGCATGGGCCAAGCGCCCGCTCGAAGAACGCATCAGCGTGCTGGAAACCTTCGCCGCTACGCTTAAAAGCCGTGCCGATGAAATCGCCCGCTGCATTGGCGAAGAAACCGGCAAGCCACTGTGGGAGTCGGCCACTGAAGTCACCAGCATGGCCAACAAGATTGCGATCTCGGTGCAAAGCTACCGCGAGCGTACCGGCGAGAAGAGCGGCCCCCTGGGCGACGCCACCGCTGTGTTGCGCCATAAACCCCACGGTGTGGTGGCGGTATTCGGCCCTTACAACTTCCCTGGGCACTTGCCCAATGGGCACATCGTCCCGGCGTTGCTGGCGGGCAATACCGTGCTGTTCAAGCCGAGCGAGCTGACCCCCAAGGTCGCCGAGCTGACCGTACAGTGCTGGATCGAAGCCGGTTTGCCGGCGGGCGTGCTCAACCTGCTGCAAGGCGCGCGGGAAACCGGCATCGCCCTGGCGGCCAACCCAGGCATCGACGGCCTGTTCTTTACCGGCTCCAGCCGCACCGGCAACCACTTGCACCAGCAATTCTCAGGGCGGCCCGACAAGATCCTGGCCTTGGAAATGGGCGGTAATAACCCGTTGGTCGTGGACGAAGTCGCCGACGTGGATGCGGCGGTGTACACCATCATCCAGTCGGCGTTTATCTCGGCGGGCCAGCGTTGCACCTGCGCGCGCCGCTTGCTGGTGCCGCAAGGTGCCTGGGGCGATGCCTTGCTGGCGCGCCTGGTGGCGGTGAGTGCGAGCATTGAAGTGGGCGCTTTCGATCAGCAACCGGCGCCGTTCATGGGGTCGGTGATCTCCCTGGCTGCGGCCAAAGCCTTGATGCAAGCCCAGGAACTGATGTTGGCCAATGGCGCCGTGGCACTGCTGGAGATGACCCAGCCTCAGGCTCAGGCCGCATTGTTGACCCCTGGAATCATCGACGTAACCGGGGTGACGGAACGTGAAGACGAAGAGCTGTTCGGCCCGCTGCTGCAGGTGATCCGCTATGCGGATTTTGCCGGTGCCATCGCTGAGGCCAACAACACCCAGTACGGCCTGGCCGCTGGCCTGTTGTCGGACTCCGAAGCGCGTTACCAGCAGTTCTGGCTGGAAAGCCGCGCCGGTATCGTCAACTGGAACAAGCAGTTGACCGGCGCTGCCAGTACCGCGCCGTTCGGTGGTGTCGGGGCGTCGGGCAATCATCGCGCCAGTGCCTATTACGCGGCGGATTATTGCGCGTACCCGGTGGCGTCGTTGGAAACGCCAAGCCTGATAGTCCCGGCAACGCTCACGCCAGGTATAACGCTGATCTAAATGTGGGAGCGGGCTTGCTCGCGAATGCGGTGTTTCATTCAATATTTGAAGTGACTGAACCACCGCTTTCGCGAGCAAGCCCGCTCCCACAATGGATCTGTGGTGTATTCAAGTGATTTGATGCCTATAAAAACAGATGTTTGTGGAGCCTCGCCGATGAAATCCTGTGAAGTCAATTTTGACGGTCTAGTGGGGCCGACCCATAACTACGGCGGTTTGTCCTTCGGCAACGTCGCGTCCCAAAGCAACAGCCAGCAGTCTTCCAACCCGAAGGAAGCGGCGTTGCAGGGCCTGCAGAAAATGAAAGCCCTGATGGACATGGGCTTTGTGCAAGGTGTATTGGCGCCCCAGGAGCGCCCGGATGTAGCCGCCTTGCGCAGCTTGGGTTTCAGCGGCACCGACGCTCAGGTGATCGAGCAGGCTGCCAGGCAGGCCATGCCTTTGCTGGTAGCGAGCTGCTCGGCATCCAGCATGTGGGTAGCCAACGCCGCCACCGTCAGCCCAAGTGCCGACACCGCAGACGGCCGTGTGCATTTCACCGCTGCCAACCTCAATTGCAAATACCACCGCAGCATCGAGCACCCCACCACCAGTCGCGTGCTGGGGGCGATGTTCGCCGATGGCAAGCATTTCGCTCACCACGCCGCCTTGCCGGCCGTGGCGCAGTTTGGCGATGAAGGCGCGGCCAACCACACGCGTTTCTGTCGTGAGTACGGCGAGGCGGGCGTGGAGTTTTTCGTCTTCGGCCGTAGTGCTTTCGACCCCCGTTACCCGGCCCCGCAGAAGTACCCGGCGCGCCAGACCCTCGAAGCCTCCCAGGCCGTTGCGCGCCTGCATGGCTTGAAGGATGACGGTGTGGTCTACGCCCAGCAGAACCCGGCGGTGATCGACGCGGGTGTGTTCCACAACGATGTGATCGCGGTGGGCAACGGCGAGGTGCTGTTCTATCACGAGGATGCGTTCCTCAACACCGAACAGATGCTTGCCGAGCTGCACGGCAAGTTGGGCAAGTTGGGCGGCAACTTCCAGTCGGTGTGTGTGCCTCGCGCGTTGGTCAGTGTCGAGGACGCGGTGCGTTCCTACCTGTTCAACAGCCAGTTGCTGACTCGTCCTGACGGTTCGATGCTGCTGATCGTGCCGGAAGAGTGCCGCGCCAATGAGCGCGTGTGGCAGTACCTGCAAGGCCTGACCGCTTCCGGCGGGCTGATTCGCGAGGTCAAGGTCTTCGACCTCAAGCAAAGCATGCAGAATGGCGGTGGGCCGGCGTGCCTGCGCCTGCGTGTGGCGTTGAACGAAACCGAGCTGGCGGCCGTGAACCCAGGGGTTATCATGACTGCGCCGTTGTACGAAACCCTGACCCAATGGGTGGGCAAGCACTACCGTGACAGCCTGCGCGAAACCGACCTGGCTGACCCGCAGTTGCTGCTTGAGTGCCGGACGGCACTGGATGAACTGACGCAGATCCTTAAACTGGGCTCGGTTTATCCTTTCCAGATCAATTAATGCCACACGGCTGAGATATTTTATTTATGACCGACACCCTGAAACTCATCCTTGAAGACACCGACGGCACCCAGCTGGAAACCTCCTGCACCCGCGTCGCCGTGGTCTGGCAGGGCAAGGAGATCTGGATCCAGCACGATGGCCGCGGCCAACTGCTGATTGGCGTAGACGTAGAGGAGGGCGACGCCGAGTACGCCAACCTGCTGATGCGCCCATTGGCCACCAACCTGATGAGCCTGCAGCTGGAAATGGAACCGGCCGACGTTGAAGGTGACGACGACGATCACGTCCATGGCCCAGGCTGCAACCACTAAGGAAGCTGCTTATGCTCGCCCTCGGCAAACTGCTTGAACTGACCCTCGCCGGTCGTGAACCGGCGCAAAAAATTCAACTGACTGTCGACGGCGTGCAGATGCGCTGGCTCAGCGAAGGCGCGCTTGAAGTGCGTCCTCCTGAAGCTCTGGACAACGGCAGCGACTTGCTGCTGTCGTCCGGCATCCATGGCAACGAAACCGCGCCGATCGAATTGCTCGACCGCCTGTTGCATGGCATTGCCCGCGGGGAGATCAAACCCCGCACCCGTATTCTGTTCCTGTTCGGTAATACCGAGGCCATGCGCCGCGGTGAGCGTTACCTCGAGCTGGACGTCAACCGGCTGTTCAATGGCCGTCATGAACAAAACATCGGCCCCGAAGCCATGCGCGCCGCCGAGCTTGAGCAATTGGCCCGCAGCTTTTTCAGCCTGCCTGGCCGCTCGCGCCTGCATTACGACCTGCATACCGCGATTCGTGGCTCGAAGATCGAACAATTCGCGCTGTATCCCTGGAAGGAAGGGCGCCAGCATTCGCGCCACGAGCTGGCACGCCTGCGCGCTGCCGGTATACAAGCGGTGTTGCTGCAGAATAAAACCTCGATCACCTTCACCGCGTTTACCTATGAACAGTTGGGCGCCGAGGCCTTCACCCTTGAATTGGGCAAGGCGCGACCATTCGGGCACAACGAGGGTGTAGACGTGCGTCTCCTGGAGGCTCGCCTCACGCAGATCATCGAAGGCACCGAGCCTGTGACCGAGAGCCTGGACGGCCTGCAGCTGTTTGCCGTGTCCCGTGAAGTGATCAAGCACAGCGACGCGTTCCTGTTGCACCTGCCGGCGGATGTGGAAAACTTCTCGCCGTTGGCCAAGGGCTACCTGTTGGCCGAAGACGTGGCCAAGACCCGTTGGGTGATCGAGGAGGAGGGCGCGCATATCATTTTCCCCAACCCGAAGGTCAAGAATGGCCTACGGGCGGGGATATTAATTGTGCCGACCTCAGAAGACGCCGCGGAGCTTAAACAGGGTTAAAGGAATACTGTTTGCGCGGCGGCATGTTCAGTTCTTCGCGGATACCATTCTCACTGAATGACACCGGGTTGGAATTGGTGGGTGGAGTCGACGGGTCGTTGTCGAAGTCGAAAGGGGGGGCGTCTGTAGGCAGGCCCACCGCCTGCAGTTCGCTGTTGCGGATGAGCGGACGGGCCTTGTCGCCGTCGACACCGTCCTCGCTGTATCCTGGCAGGGTGGTTCCGGTGACCGCGTTGTACGCATGGCACAGCTCGTGATAAAGCAACGGTATGTTGGTCATTCGATTGCCGATGAACGTCGGATTGTAGTAGATCGAACCACCGTAGGCCGGTATGCCCCGTTGATTATTCTCAATGAATGACCTGGGTTCCGATTCGTTGCTCGGCGCAAACAGCCCGTTGCTCTCATCTTGCAACTCATAGATATTGATTGGGGTGCCGCCTATCAATTGCGCGGCGTACAGCGCCTGCAGCAATTGTTGCCCGTTCGGCGATTGGGCCAGCAGCGAGAGGTCATCGTTTACTCGTTGTTGAAACTGGAGGCTACCGACTACTCGAACGCCGCTGTGGATCAGAGGGTAGTAATTGATATCGGTCACCCGCGCTTGCTGGACATCTATTGGCGAGCTGTTCCCTGATGTGGAAGCGGGCACGCTGAACTGCTGCGCAGCAACAAGGATGGTGTTGGAGTCTTTGAAGACTATGTCCCTCGGCTTGAGCTGAAGTGCCAGATCCATGCCGTGTCCGGCATACATCACATTGCTGTGCGGGCCTGCCTGTAAAATATCATCGCCTGGCCCACCCACCAGGATGTTGTGCTTGCCTCCCCCTGTCAGATGATCATGGCCCTCTCCGCCATTGATAAAGGCCTGCCCTTGGGCGCCAATGACGGTATCGTCCCCCGCGCCGGAGTAGACCGTCATGTCACCGTCGGCGAGGGCAACAACCTTGTCGTTTCCATCACCTGCCTCGATATAGCAGGCGCCTCGCCGAGTCAGGATCATATCTTCGCCGGGGCCGGCGAAAATGCGCGAGTAGCCGCCTCCGGCCCAGATGCGATCACTGCCTTCACCGGCGTCGATCAGGATGGGGTGGGTGGCATCGTCGGCAACATTAATTAGGTCATCACCGCCCTGTGTCCGGAACACCACGAACTGATTGAGCCCGTTCAGGGTGACATGGAAACGTTGCGTATTGACTATGACGCTGAGGCCTTCGCCTTCGCCTTCGCCTTGCGCGGGGAGGTCGACGCAGATTCGGTCGGCTTTATCGGTGGTTGTGAACACAAGGTAATCGTGCAGCTCGTCGGCCAATTCGCGCTCGACAAGCACGGTATTATCGGCATGCAGCGTGATGAACGCTAACGGCAGTTGCGCGTGCGGGCCCCTTTGGAGGTTTTTGGTGCGGTTGATGGGTTCGCTGATTCGTCCGTCAATCATCCAGACGTTATCGGGAGCGCGCGGAGCGCTTGGAAGGGTAATCTCAGACATGCTGACTCCGTTGATGATGGGAACTCTTTTGAGGTAAACCTCAAAACCATTACATCGTCGGTACATCAATCACTGGTTTTACTTATATATATGCCCTGTCGATCCAAGGACTCTCGGCTGGACAGGGCTCGGATGCAATCAGCTAACGCGCTTTTGCGGCTCGCTTTGATAGATCGCCCGCACTTTGTGCAGTGTATCGGCGCAGGTACGCGCAGCTTCCTGACCCTTGTGCACGAAGTGCTCATAGAAGAACGTGGTGTGCTCGCTGCCGGCATGGAAGTGGTGCGGCGTCAGGGACACCGAGAACACCGGCACTTCAGTTTCCAACTGCACCTGCATCAGGCCGCTGACCACTGATTGCGCGACGAATTCGTGACGGTAGATGCCGCCGTCCACCACCAGCGCGGCAGCGACGATCCCGGCGTAACGGCCGGTCTTGGCCAGCAACTTGGCGTGTAGGGGCATTTCAAAGGCGCCGCCGACTTCGAAGAAGTCGATGTCCGATTCCTGATAACCCTGGGCGATCATTTCGGCGAGGAAGCCTTTGCGCGACTGGTCGACAATATCCTTGTGCCAGCAGGCCTGGATAAACGCGACGCGCTCGCCGTGATGGTTTTTGCTTTTGCTGTCGATTGCGGTGGGTTGCATGTTCTGACTCCTGTTTAAGAAAAAAACAGGGCGTTATGAATCGAATGGGATTTAAGGGTACGCATGCGCAAACAGGCGCGCGGCCCTTAGGTGCCAATCCCGTTCTCTCTTCATCCGGACTATGACCGTCGGCCCCGGGATCACACCGGGTCTGCTGACCTCGTCGCCGTCCTGCCTGAGCAGTTCGAGGCGCCAAGCGCTCGCGGGCTATGCACATTGCGTGCAATTACCGCCGGTGGGGAATTGCACCCCGCCCTGAGAACGTTGCCACCAGAACCCTGGCGGCGCAGAGTTTTTAACATGGTTTTTCGAAAACTGCACGGCTGCCGTCTCGATAACTTATATCGGTTTGATTGGTTGGTATTCGAATGAATGCAATAGGGGCTTGATATTCCGTGGCTTTGCCCGCAGTAATCACACACAAAAGGACTTATCCACTCCGTTAGAGGCCCCCTTCATGACCGTGATCGACCTGCGCAGCGACACAGTGACCCAACCTACTCCCGGCATGCTCGACGCAATGGCCAGCGCCGTCAGCGGCGATGATGTTTATGGTGAAGACCCCAGCGTCAACCGCTTGGAGGCCGAGTTGGCCAAGCGCCTGGGCTTTGCCGCGGCGCTGTTCGTACCCACCGGCACCATGAGCAACCTCCTGGCGTTGATGGCTCACTGTGAGCGCGGCGAGGAATACATCGTCGGCCAGCAGGCCCACACCTACAAATACGAAGGTGGCGGTGCGGCGGTGCTGGGGTCGATCCAGCCGCAGCCCCTGGAAGTGCAAGCTGATGGCTCCCTTGATCTGAACCAGGTGCTTGCAGCCATCAAGCCCGACGACTTCCACTTCGCGCGCACGCGCCTGCTGGCGCTGGAAAACACCATGCAGGGCAAAGTGCTGCCGCTGGATTATCTGGCCAAGGCCCGGGCATTTACCCACGAGCACGGCTTGGCCCTGCACCTGGATGGCGCCCGCCTTTACAACGCGGCAGTCAAGCTGGGGGTGGATGCGCGAGAAATCGCCCAGCATTTCGATTCGGTGTCGGTGTGCCTGTCCAAGGGCCTCGGTGCGCCGGTCGGCTCGGTGCTGTGTGGCTCGGTGGCGCTGATCGCCAAGGCTCGGCGCTTGCGCAAGATGGTCGGCGGCGGCATGCGCCAGGCCGGCTCACTGGCGGCGGCGGGGTTGTATGCTCTGGATCATCAGGTGCAGCGCCTGGCTGACGACCATGCCAACGCGCAATGGCTGGGCGATGAGTTACGCAAGGCCGGCTACAGCGTCGAGCCGGTGCAGACCAATATGGTGTATGTGCAGGTAGGCGATCAGGCGCAGGCGCTGAAGGCCTTTGCGGCCGAGCGTGGGGTCAAGTTGAGTGCCGCGCCGCGCCTGCGCATGGTCACCCATCTGGACGTCAGCCGGGCGCAGATCGAGCAAGTGCTGCAGACATTCGTCGCGTTTTCGCAGAAATGACAGTGCAGGCCGTCTAATTGACTGTTTCTATCACATAAACACGCTGTACCACCGGCAAAGGGCCGATATAATGCGGCCCTTTGCCGTCGCTCCGTCTGATGATGTTGCGCACTGGCCTTTGGCCGCAGCCTCCGTGGAAGAACCTAATGAAAAGCGCAGAAATCCGTGAAGCCTTCCTTCGCTTCTTCGAAGAGCAAGGTCACACCCGTGTAGCCTCCAGCTCCTTGATCCCAGGCAATGACCCAACCCTGCTGTTCACTAACGCGGGGATGAACCAGTTCAAGGACTGCTTCCTGGGCCAGGAAAAGCGCGCCTACACCCGCGCTACCAGCAGCCAGAAGTGCGTACGCGCCGGCGGCAAGAACAGTGACCTGGAAAACGTCGGCTACACCGCCCGTCACCACACCTTTTTCGAGATGCTGGGTAACTTCAGCTTCGGCGACTATTTCAAGAAAGATGCGATCACGTTCGCCTGGACCTTCCTCACCGGCGTGCTGAAGCTGCCCAAGGAAAAGCTCTGGGTCACCGTGTACGCGACGGACGATGAAGCGTATGACATCTGGACCCAGGAAATCGGTGTACCTGCCGAGCGCATGATCCGTATCGGTGACAACAAAGGCGCGCCCTACGCGTCCGATAACTTCTGGACCATGGGCGATACCGGCCCGTGCGGCCCGTGCACCGAGATTTTCTACGATCACGGCGACGATATCTGGGGTGGCCCGCCAGGTTCGCCGGAAGAAGACGGCGACCGTTACATCGAGATCTGGAACAACGTGTTCATGCAGTTCAACCGCACCGCCGATGGCGTGTTGCATCCGCTGCCGGCACCGTCGGTGGACACCGGCATGGGCCTGGAGCGGATCAGTGCGGTGATGCAGCACGTTCACTCCAACTACGAAATCGACCTGTTCACCAACCTGCTGAGCGCCTCGGCGGCGGCCATTGGCTGCGCCAATGAAGGCCAGTCTTCGCTCAAGGTGGTGTCGGACCACATCCGTTCCTGCGGTTTTCTTATCGCCGACGGCGTGCTGCCGTCCAACGAAGGCCGTGGCTACGTGCTGCGTCGCATCATCCGTCGTGCGTGCCGCCACGGTAACAAGCTGGGCGCTACCGGCAGCTTCTTCTACAAGATCGTGGCCGCGCTGGTTGCCGAGATGGGCGATGCCTTCCCGGAACTCAAGCAACAGCAAAGCAACATCGAGCGGGTGCTCAAGGCTGAAGAAGAGCAGTTCTCCAAGACCCTGGAGCACGGCCTGAAAATTCTGGAACAGGACCTGGCTGAACTCAAAGGCACCGTGGTGCCGGGTGATGTGGTGTTCAAGCTGTACGACACCTATGGTTTCCCGATGGACCTGACTGCCGACATCGCCCGCGAGCGTGAGTTGACCGTCGACGAAGCCGGTTTCGAGCGTGAGATGGAAGCCCAGCGCGTGCGGGCCCGTTCGGCCAGCTCCTTTGGCCTGGACTACAACACCCTGGTCAAGGTTGACGTACCGACCGAGTTCACCGGCTACAAGGCGACTGCGGGCTCGGCCAAGATCGTCGCCATCTATAAAGACGGTAAGTCGGTCGACGTGTTGAGCGAAGGTGAAGAGGCGGTTGTGGTACTGGACCAGACGCCTTTCTATGCCGAGTCGGGTGGCCAGATTGGCGATTGCGGTTTCCTGAGCTCGACATCCGGTCGTTTTGATGTGCGCGACACCACCAAGACCGGCGGGGCTTTCCTGCATCACGGTGTGCTGGTGCTGGGCAACTTGACCGTGGGCGCACCGGTAGACACCCAGGTGGATGCCGACGTACGGCATGCCACGGCGTTGAACCACTCGGCCACTCACTTGCTGCACGCCGCGCTGCGCCAGGTACTGGGCGAGCACGTGCAGCAAAAAGGTTCGTTGGTGGACAGCCAGCGCCTGCGTTTTGACTTCAGCCACTTTGAAGCGATCAAGCCTGAGCAGATCAAGGCGCTGGAAGACATCGTCAACGCCGAGATTCGCAAGAACACCCCGGTTGAAACCGAAGAAACCGATATCGAGACCGCCAGGAATAAAGGCGCCATGGCGCTGTTTGGCGAGAAGTACGGCGACGAAGTCCGCGTACTGAGCATGGGCGGCAGCTTCTCGGTAGAACTCTGTGGTGGCATCCACGCCAACCGCACCGGCGATATCGGCTTGCTGAAGATCATCAGCGAAGGTGGTGTGGCCTCGGGCGTACGTCGTATTGAAGCGGTAACCGGTGCTGCGGCCCTGGCTTACCTCAATGCAGCCGAAGAACAACTCAAGGAAGCGGCCGGCCTGGTCAAGGGCAGCCGCGACAACCTGATCGACAAGCTGTCCGCCGTGCTGGAGCGCAACCGTGCGTTGGAGAAACAGCTGGAGCAGTTGCAGGCCAAGGCGGCGAGCGCTGCGGGCGATGACCTGTCGGCCGCGGCGGTTGACGTCAAGGACGTAAAAGTCCTGGCTGCGCGCCTGGACGGCCAGGATGGCAAGGCGCTGTTGGCCTTGGTCGATCAGTTGAAGAACAAGCTCGGCCGCGCAGTGATCCTGCTCGGCAGTGTCCATGAGGATAAGGTCGTTCTGGTTGCTGGTGTAACCAAGGACCTGACTGGCCAACTCAAAGCCGGTGATTTGATGAAGCAAGCCGCTGCGACAGTGGGCGGCAAGGGCGGTGGTCGTCCGGACATGGCGCAAGGCGGTGGTGTCGATGCCGCAGCTCTGGACGCGGCCCTGGCCTTGACCGTGCCATTTGTCGAGGCAGGTATTTAAAGCACTGTTAACCGGCCCGTGGTCTGTCTAGTCACGGGCTTGTTCAGTGCGGGTGGATTGGAAATTAGGCGCCCCTTTACGGGCTGAGGCGGCTTGGAAATGGCTTTGATCGTACAGAAATTTGGAGGCACCTCGGTCGGTTCTGTCGAAAGAATCGAGCAGGTCGCCGACAAGGTTAAGAAGTTCCGCGATGCTGGCGATGATCTGGTAGTGGTGCTGTCGGCCATGAGTGGCGAGACCAATCGCCTGATCGATCTGGCCAAGGCCATCAGCGGTGATCAACAGCCGCTGCCGCGCGAGCTGGATGTGATTGTCTCCACGGGCGAGCAGGTAACCATTGCGCTGTTGGCCATTGCGCTGAACAAGCGTGGCGTGCCAGCGGTGTCCTACACTGGTAGTCAGGTGCGCATTCTTACAGACAGCGCACATACCAAGGCGAGGATCCTGCAGATTGATGATCAGAAAATTCGCACTGATCTGAAAGCAGGCCGTGTGGTAGTTGTAGCGGGTTTCCAGGGCGTGGATGAGCACGGCAACATCACCACGCTGGGTCGTGGCGGTTCGGACACCACCGGTGTGGCCCTGGCGGCAGCGCTCAAGGCTGACGAATGCCAGATCTATACCGATGTGGATGGCGTCTACACCACTGACCCACGCGTCGTGCCAGTGGCCCAACGGCTGGACAAGATCACCTTTGAAGAAATGCTGGAAATGGCCAGCCTTGGTTCCAAGGTGTTGCAGATTCGTGCGGTGGAGTTCGCCGGCAAGTACAACGTTCCGCTGCGCGTATTGCACAGCTTCAAGGAGGGTCCGGGCACCCTCATTACTATTGATGAAGAGGAATCCATGGAACAGCCGATCATTTCCGGCATCGCTTTCAATCGCGATGAAGCCAAGCTGACGATCCGTGGCGTGCCAGACACCCCAGGCGTGGCTTTCAAGATTCTGGGGCCTGTCAGCGATGCGAATGTTGAAGTCGACATGATCGTGCAGAACGTTTCGCACGACAACACCACCGATTTCACCTTCACCGTGCATCGCAATGAATACGATGCAGCATTGAAAATCCTGCAGAACACTGCGAGCGAGATTGGCGCCCGTGAAGTGGTCGGCGATACCAAGATTGCCAAGGTGTCGATCGTCGGGGTGGGCATGCGTTCCCATGCTGGCGTTGCCAGCCGTATGTTCGGGGCTCTTGCCAAAGAAGGTATCAACATCCAGATGATTTCCACCTCGGAAATCAAAGTCTCGGTAGTGCTCGAAGAGAAGTACCTGGAGCTGGCTGTACGCGCGCTGCATACGGCTTTTGAGTTGGATGCTCCGGCCCGACAGGGCGAGTGATGCGTTGCCAGGAAGGCGCGGTTTACCGCGCCTTTCATTTTTTTGTGGGGTACATGGTCTTTTGCATGGGCTCGACAATACTTAGCGAGTAGGGCTACGACCTTTTGGTTGTAGGTCGAATGCTTTTTTTTTGCAGACTGTTGTTCCTGAACTGAAATGCGTGAGGTGAAAGGTATGCTGATTCTGACTCGTCGTTGCGCAGAAAGCCTGATTATCGGTGATGGCGAAATCACTGTGACCGTGCTCGGCGTCAAAGGCAATCAAGTACGTATTGGGGTTAACGCTCCGAAAGAGGTGGCGGTCCACCGCGAGGAAATCTACCTGCGGATCAAGAAAGAGAAGGACGAAGAACCAAGCCTTTAATTTTTATCGTTTTTTATGTTTGCAAACGGGGAGGAACGTGGTTAATATACGCCCCGTGTTGCGGAGAGCTGGCCGAGTGGCCGAAGGCGCTCCCCTGCTAAGGGAGTACACCTCAAAAGGGTGTCGGGGGTTCGAATCCCCCGTTCTCCGCCATTATTTGCTTAGTACGTTGCAATCTGGTTTTTTCGGTAAGTTGTTGAAAATACTCGAAAAAATAGCTTTACATAGAGATTGAACGGCCTATAATGCGCGGCAACAAATGCACTCGTAGCTCAGCTGGATAGAGTACTCGGCTACGAACCGAGCGGTCACAGGTTCGAATCCTGTCGAGTGCACCATTTAAGAGTTAGTTGCAGCGATGCAGGTAGCTTGGCTTCAACCAGTTGTGATCTGGTCTAAAAACACAATCTGCACTCGTAGCTCAGCTGGATAGAGTACTCGGCTACGAACCGAGCGGTCACAGGTTCGAATCCTGTCGAGTGCACCATACAAACAAAAAGCCCGCCTAGTGCGGGCTTTTTGCCGTCTGGGGTTTGTATAGGCTTTATCCGGCGTCCTCCTTTTTCTCCCTCCTCATGTGTTTTCCCATGCGTCTGCGTCGTCGCAGTTCATAGATGCAGCCAATACTGAGCTTTGGCGTGCAAGCGCTTGTTCTTTCCAGTTTTTTAACGTTTAAAACGTCCGGGCGGTGTATCATGCGCCCGTCAGCCCCGCCGGGGCTTGTGGAATACCTCCATGGACTTACCCAGTAGTTACTCAGTACCCCGTTTTACCAATCATGAATTGACTGATTGATCCTTCCGGCGTGCCCCGCTGCTGGGAGTGGAGTTCGCCTATGACCGAAGTAGAAGTAAAGAAAACACAAGAAAGCCTGCAGGATCGTCTGGCTCAAGTTATCGAGCTGCTGCAGCGCCAGCGCGTGGTCGAAGACCTCACGCACCGCCAGGAAGGTCCGAACCACGACCGCGTCGAAAACCTGGTTCACCGGCAAAACCTCGTCGAGTTGCAACGCAAGCTCGATGACCTGCACTCCGCCGACGTCGCCTACATTCTTGAAGCCTTGCCGTTGGATGACCGACTGACCCTGTGGCAGTTGGTGAAGGCTGATCGCGACGGTGACATCCTTCTGGAAGTATCGGACTCGGTGCGTGAGACGCTCATCGCCGACATGGATGACCACGAACTCCTGGCTGCCGCCAAGGAGATGGATGCGGACGAGCTTGCTGACCTGGCCCCTGAGCTGCCCCGTGATGTTGTCCATGAGTTGATGGAAGCGCTCGACACGCAGCAGCGTGAGCGTGTGCGTTCCGCGCTGTCGTACGACGAGGATCAGGTCGGCGCCCTGATGGACTTCGAGATGGTCACCATCCGCGAAGACGTCAGCCTGGAAGTGGTGCTGCGTTACCTGCGCCGCCTCAAAGAGTTGCCCGGCCACACCGACAAATTGTTTGTGGTCGACTATGAGGGCATCCTCAAGGGCGTTTTGCCGATCAAGCGCCTGCTGGTCAATGATCCGGAGAAAAAAGTTGCTGACCTGATGGCCAGCGATACCGTGAGCTTCCACCCGGACGAAGATGCCTACGACGCGGCCCAGGCATTCGAGCGTTACGACTTGATCTCGGCTCCGGTGGTAGATAAGAACGGCAAGTTGATCGGTCGTCTGACCATCGATGAAATCGTCGACTTGATCCGTGAGGAAAGTGAAACCGAAGTCCTCAACATGGCGGGTTTGCGTGAAGAGGAAGATATTTTCGCGTCGGTCTGGCGTTCACTGCATAACCGCTGGGCCTGGCTGGCTATCAATCTGATTACCGCGTTTATCGCTTCTCGCGTGATCGGGTTGTTTGAAGGCTCCATCGAGAAGCTGGTTGCCTTGGCGGCGTTGATGCCGATTGTGGCGGGCATTGGCGGCAACTCCGGGAACCAGACCATCACCATGATCGTGCGCGCCATGGCGCTGGACCAGGTCAGTACCGCCAATTCCTCACGGCTGTTGCGCAAGGAACTGGCTGTAGGCCTCATAAACGGATTGGTGTGGGGGGGCGTGATTGGCGTGGTGGCCTACTTGCTCTACGGCAGTTGGTCCCTAGGTGTGGTCATGACTGCGGCCATGACCCTTAACCTGTTGCTGGCGGCCTTGATGGGGGTATTGATCCCCATGACCTTGGCGCGTCTAGGTCGCGATCCCGCCATGGGTGCCAGTGTGATGATCACGGCCATGACTGACAGTGGTGGTTTCTTCATCTTCCTGGGCCTGGCAACGATCTTCCTGCTCTGACCCTTCCCGCGGGGGCAAACCTGCCCTCGCTTTGCTTCTTATTCCCAAACTCGACGCAAAAAAAAGCCAGCACAGGGCTGGCTTCGGCTTTCAGGTGTCAATCAATTGGCTTCTGCGGCCGCCTCCACGTCGTGCGCGATAAGCGAGACGAGAGCATTTTGCTGGCGGTGGGAGAGCTGACGAAAACGCTGCAGCAGTTCGCGTTCGTGCAGTGACAGCTCGGGGCTGTCCAGGCGCATGCTCAACTCTTCACCCAAGGCACCTTCCTGAATAAGGCTTTGTTCCAGGCGTGCGATGATTTCGGAGTTCATGCTGCGGTGATGATTGCGAGCCACCTCGGCAATGCGTTCCCGCATTCCGTCTGGCAGACGTACGACGAATTTGTCAGCCGTACGGCTGGAATAAATTGCCTGTTTCAATGGGCGCATATATTTAACCGGTTAGTTCAGGGGAGCGGTTTCTGGAATTGGCCGCAAGATGAGTGTTAAGACAAGGCTCACGACCAAAGTTCAACGCGAATTGCAAAGAGGCCGCATCATGCCTCAGATTTGCCATTTCATTGGCGTCAATTCTGTGACAAATATTGAACCGCCTAAAGGCTTTATGCCAGTACTGATTTGCGTTTTTGCGGACTGGTTGGAAAAATTTCCCGCAGCTGCAGCGAAGCTCGGCAACCTTCGTCCAGGCCAGCGCGGAATCTGAGTCGAAGGGTGTCCTTTCTATAGGGGTATGGCCTTTTGCCCGCAAGCTTAAGGTTAGTAGCTGTTCGGCTATTTACGAGTGTCAGGCGACATAAGGTAGGGAGAAGGGGCGGCGGGGAGGGCTAGCGAAGGAGTGGATCGAATTTGATTCGGCGACCCTTGATGAGTGCAATTATCAGTAGGCTGCCCAGCACGGCGCTTGCGACGAAGGCTAGGGTTTGAGCTTGTTGTGAGGTGGCTCCCAGGCCTAGTGCGGCGGACATGAGGGTCAGGCACAGAAATAACCAGGCAGATTTGGACATGAATATTTTCTCAGAAAATCCAATGCTCGGCCGCTGGGGCAGATTGGGTTTCTTGGGTCAGGCGGATGGGGGGCTGGGGGTTGGCAGTCATCAGTGCGAGTTGAGGGCGCTGTTGCAGATGGTGGGGAATGGCTTGGCTGATTTGCGCGCCGTCTTCAGTATTGGTCGGCTGAAAATGAAACGTCACCACCGCGGCCAGTGCCACAGCGTTCAGTGCTAATAGAAGGGCGCTGTTCATAGTCATGGTCTCCACGGTGCCTGAAACGATTGGTTGTGTATATATGACTTTGCAGATGTCGTGCCAACCTATTAGGCCAATAAAAACAAAGAGTTAGATTTGATTTGTGGGGTTTTGAGGTTGCAGTTTGCAATGATGGCATATTGGCGCAGTGCAATTTGCACGATACATCTGAAGGCTTTGGACTGCAGCGAGAGGCTTTGAATGCATTCGCAGGGATCGGCCTACATTCAAAATGCCAACGGACGACATGACAAAACCAGCCTCGGCCGTTAAGATGCACGCCGTCTGTCGCTAGCCCTTCCGGGTAAGCATTTGGCATTTGTCCCAGTAGCTCAATTGGATAGAGCATCCCCCTCCTAAGGGGAAGGTTGGCCGTTCTTATCAGGACAAAAATCTGCTGCACATTGGAGAGAGAGCATCAGCCCCTGCTGCTGGGGGAGCTCAGCCTAGTTCCGTCAGGATCTGTCTGAGTTTGCTGCGCATTGGTGAGCATTGCCGCTCATCTTGTTTTTGAAGCAAATGTGAAGGAAAATTCTGCTGTCGTGTCCTCTTAGTTCAACGGATAGAACGAGCCCCTCCTAAGGGCTAGGTGCAGGTTCGATTCCTGCAGGGGACATATCCTCGCTTCAGTAGCTAGCTGTTTTTTATGGTTTTTCTTAGACAAGAGCCATCCCCTCCGACGGCTTGGTCAAGCCGGCCCGTGATTTATTTTTTTGCGTAATGACACGATTCGCGGTCTAGCCGAATTGCCTAAAGCCTCTCCTTAACTCGCCTCTCGTCAGATCCCTGGTTCCTGAAAATGAGCATTTGCTCGACTCCATGGATACAGTTGATTGACATGCTCGCGTTAGAGGTTGCCTCAAGATTCGTTAAGCCAGTGAGCCAACCCATGCCGGGCGCGTATGACCGGTAGAGGCTAGTTGTAGGTGATCGAAAATGCGACGCTCCTTCACGCCTATCGATTGACCTGCTGCTCCTGGCTCAAAATCCGCTTCCAGTGACGATTGACAACGCTAGGGGAGAAACCCAATTCCTGAGCGATCTGCGCTTGTGTCATACCTTCCGCCTTGAGCTTCCTGACGGCCTCGAGGTTTTCAATTTTCTGAGGTTTTCCACGCGTACGCTGAATCAGCGCTCCATCCGCGAATTGCTCTGCTAGCAGCCCTATACCCCCCTCAGCTTCAAATGCTCGAAGCTGCTCTAGTGCCTCTTCTATGAGGCGAGGGTAGGGCGTTCCAAGGCGTGCAGACATGCACAAAGCCATCAGGGCAAGCGGATCAATCTCGAGTGCTTCAGCCAAGCTTTCAAATTTTTCGAGCGTAATACTCGTTTCTCCACGCTCGAGAGCGCTGATTTTCGATCTCGCGCTGGCGTCAGAAAGCTTTTCATACCGAAAGCGGCGATTCAGCCTAAGAGCCCTTAGGGCGCCGGCTAGGGCAATTTTGAGGTGCATGGGTTGGCCAAAAGTCAGGATATAGCCATACCACAGGGTTTCCGATAAACATCAATATGAGGTATTATTGTATATGTCATGGCAACTCCACTCCCGCTTCCTAAGGTCAAAGCCTCCATTTGGGGGGAGTTGGTAGCGACACGGGTCTGACAATTTATGAAAAATTCAGTGAGCGGGGAGGTGGACGTGGATAGTCCCATTCAAGACAGTCTGCTGGGCGATCCCGGTGTCAGCCTGATGGGTTCTGACCTAGGTCTCGAAGCCGTGATGGCTGCAGCCAGAAAGCGCTATAAATGGATGCCCTTATGCGCCGTCGAGGAGTGGATCATCCTAGACGCCATCGTCACCGACGAAGAGCGAGCCAAAGTAGCCGCCGCAGGCTGCCAACCAATGTTTATGTTTGCCCACAAAGTTGTTGACGATGAGCAGAGGCGTTTCGAGCCAGGCCATTGGGTGAGGTCGAGTATGGGTACTGCGTTCAACGACGGTTTTCTGTTCGAAACTCGGAATTCCGTCTACGTGCTGCTGGGCCCAGGGCATCGTAAGTCTGCTTCTATCGAAGCGATATTTTCCCTTTTCTGATTACCAACCGGTTCTGCTGGGCAACTGACGTGCTCCAGCAGCTTGAGGCGACACATGTTCAGAACCTTAGACAACGACCTGATAGGCGTTCCAGGAATGTTCGGGGAAGGCGTGTCCCATTGGCGTGGAGTCTCAAGGCTGCTCCGAACGCCTTGGTATCACTTAACCCTTAGCGTCGAAAACGAGGGTCGGCTCAGCGAGTGCGCGGTGATGATTGACGACACCCACCAGCTTCAAAAAATGTTGGTAAGCCAAGGTGCGGATTTAGCTATCACTGAGATTATGGCTGTGACGCCATCTTGGATGAATAAGTCCGGAGGCTGGCAGATGGAGCGGTTAACCAGAGTAACCGTAGGTGAGGACAGTATGGGCTCTGAGGTCTGCTTACTGGAAGTGGGTGAGGGGGCGGTGTATCACACCTCGCACCAGCCAGATTTCAAAGTCGAAGCGCTGACAAATCTGAGACCCATCTTTCTCTTGAGCATGATTCAAGGACATTGATGCTACCAATAATCCTGCACGGTATTAGCGCGCCTGGTTCCGTGCGGAATTCTGTTAACGCCGTACGGACTGCCACCGGAGCGCAATGATGCTGGACACTTTAGATGTAAACTTTCATGGAAAGCGCCATACAGATTTCGATCTCAAGCGAATAATCAAAGCCCAGGAACAAGGCTTTGAAGTGCCAGTGACCGCGTACCTCTGCGGTGTTTCCATCAGGTCACGATCAGGTATCGGTGTAGTTTTTGGCCACAAGCGAAAAGACCAGTATGGGCGGTTTGGTGACGGCCATTTGATCCGTACTTCTGATGTTCTGAAAGTCGAACGCGAGGGGAGATTCTGGGTGATGACGACCGTAAATTCTCGGTACGTGCTCGCTACTTTCCAACGGGAAAATGGACGTACTAGCTTGCGCGATTACCTTCGTCTTTCTCAGGCGATTCATCAGACACCTCCGATACTGCAGTGATGTTCGGAGGGGAGTTGCCATGTCGAAGAACCTACCTCCGATCTATGGGGATATCGGTGTTAGGTTCGAGAAGTACGACACTTTGAGAACACTTCCCCTTTGAGCGGTCGCCCCCGTACTCGTGGTTCTCGCGGATTGAGTTTGTCTTTCATCAGCGTTTATTGGCGTGCCCTGCGGGCTGGCTGTCGTGAACCAAGTCCCGTGCCGGGCCTCGGCCCTAACGGGCTTCCATCCGCACGCCTTCGGCCTGTGGCCTGCGCGCTCCGCTTGCGTTACGCGAAGGGCGGCGTAGCTCACCGCATACCCAAGCAATGGCGTCAGGCTGATGACAAGGCTGTGACCGAGGCAGTGAACTGTCTTTTCCGTTCGGGGTTTGAGTACAGTGTTGTCCAGTAAGGCATCCTCACCTAGATGAATACTAAGTTCTTGTGTCGGCTGGACTTGTTCCATGTTATGAGTAGCGCAAGACTGGACTCAAAGGGGCCTGGTGGATCCACTATATCTTACCGTACTCCAATCAGTGCTCCTGCCTTAAGTTCAAAATGTTCAATTTTCGTTGGAGTTGTAAGGCGAAGAGTCTAGTTGGCGATGAGACTATGAAGCTTGTAGTCTAATGATTTCTCGTTTGTTTGCATTGGTCTTCTTTAATTCCGTAGCCCGTGCACCCCCAAAACTCTCCAAATGCACCTTTACGTAATTTCATGGGGCGCCCACACTTCTCACATATTTTAATTGAGAGACCACAGGCTACGTTATTGCAGGTGCTAGCACTCCGTGAGTCAACTGAGGGGGCGCGACAATTAGAGCAAACCCTTGCCTTTCCAACCTGGCAACCCCGGCCCGTACTACAAAAGTAGAATTCTCCGTACACGCCATTTTTGAGTCTGAAGTATCCATCTTGACAGTTGGGACATTTGAAGATTTTACGGTATTTATCTTGGAATGCGTTGGATGCAATATTCAATTCGTACTTAGGGCTGAGCATCTCACTAATAAAGTCAGAAGGAGCTTGTGGGTCGGCAATTATGTACACCTTCTTCTTGGCACGCGTAATTCCGACATACAGTAGCCGCCTTTCCTCAGAATGAGGGAACGAGTCCAACGAAGGGAGTAGAGCCTCTATGATTGCTTCGTCTTTGTTTTCATTGGGGAATCCCAAGCGCCCTTGAAAGAAGCCAATCAGTACGCAGTAATCGGCCTCAAGGCCTTTTGACTTGTGAAAGCTCCAGAAGCTAATATTTGCCTGGAGTTTTGCGCTAGTTAAATTTAATTTTGCGGATTCTAGTAAATAGTTATATCGAGCAATAACTGCGATGCTGCCGTTAGTGTCATTGGCTCTGATCTTTTGAACCACCTCTTTAACTCTTTCGTATACGCCGTCTTTTCCAGTGGATTTGTCGTCAAGTAAGTATACCTGTGACTGGGTCAGCTTGATGTGGGTTTCGATATGTTTCTTATACTGCTCAGGGTTCTCCATAATAAACTGCCCTGCAGTATTGGCGATGCTATTGTTGTAGCGGAAAGTTTTTTGCAGTTTTGTCTCCGTATAATCTCCGACTAGCTCACCAAAACGAGTGGTCAGCTCTAATTTGCCGCCAGAGAAGCGATAGATAGACTGCCAGTCGTCCCCTACTACGGTCAGGGACGGTTGTGGCCCTTTTTCGATAAGGGATGTAATAAGCTCCATGCGCGCGACTGAAATATCTTGAAACTCGTCTACTAAAATATACTTCCATTTGGGGATGTATTGTTCGCTATTGATAGAATGGATTGCACGGATAATCATGTCATCGAAATCGATAGCGTTTTGATCTTTTAGTTCCTGGATATATCCTGCGTGTATGGCATCTAATATTTCTGCGATTTGATTGGGTTGGGCTATGCCTGCCTTGTTGAATCTGTCGATCATAGATTCTTTGGTCAGCCTTTCCACACGAATTGCCTGCAGCGCCTTCGTCATTAGGTCACTCCAGGTTGCAATGCGCCCTTCCTCGCGAAGCTTTTTAAGTATCTCTTCTGGATCCTTTGGCTTACAAACGATACCGTGCTCTGTAAGTCTTGCCTCCAAGCCTTCAAGCAAAGTTCCTTCGATCCACTCGTAGTGAAACGTCTCTATAAGATTTGTTTCGCATTCGATATGCAGTGCCCGCTTGCTAAGCATGGACTCGTTGTACTTTGCCGAATCAATGTCGGGTCGAGTACCACCATTTCGATCTACACCGAAGTGCTCTATGTAGATGCTCGTGTCTTTGATGTAAAAATCCGGGCGGTAGTCAAAGCCGATTTCTATACGTCGCTTACTTACGTAAGGTGCTTCGTATGTGTATTCAACTCCATTTAGGTACATAAAGTTAGCAATTAAAAGCTCTTGATAGCCTTTAACCCTCTCTCCGTTAAGTGTTCTGAGTTCATTGTCCCTAACATATCTCTCGTACTCAGCCTGAGTCTTGAAATCGAAAGGGTTCGTTGGCTCAGGGAATAAGTTAACAAAGTTAAGCAGTCTTGAGTTGTCTGACTTAAGATATGTCTCCAGCCATGATGTGACCCACTGCTTGAATTTTATTTCATCTTCAGTGAAAGCGCTCATGTGAGTTGATATGCCTGAATCCCGAAGAAGCTTTCTTCCAAGCGCGTGAAAAGTTGATATTTGCGGAAGCGACTCGAGCGTAATATTGCTTTTATTAGCTTTATCACTCAATCGTTCTTTAAGCTCTTCAGCGGCAGATCGGTTGTATGCAAGTACCAAAATTTCCGAAGGTTTCGCCAATTGACGTTCAATTAGATCTAGTGCTTTAGCGACCATGACAGAGGTTTTACCAGTTCCAGCAGCTGCCAGAACCATATTCTTGTCATTGGAGCGTAAGACACCTAGGCGCTGCTCATGGGTTAAAGGATTTGATTCAACCAGATCAAAAAACGCCGCTCGATTTTCCAACTGAATTTTCTCGTGGTGCTGACGAAGAAACTCAGAAGTGACGGGGTGAAAGCTAATTATCTCCTTGATCTTACTTATATAGTTTGGTTTAAGTAAGGTGTCCCAAAGATCAGCTTGAGCGCTGTAACGACTGCTTAATGTCTTGCAAAGGTTGAAAATTAGGTCTATTCGCGAGTCCCTGGGATACTCACGAATTACATAAGTGTTGAATTCGGTGAAAACCCTGTCCAGGCGTTCGCTTATGTGTTCAGCAATAATTGTATTCAGCGTTTCAAGAAATATATCGGAGCCGTTGCTTTTAAGAAAGCGATATTTTAGAGTGGAGATGCCAGTGTTAATTATTAGTGTGCAACCCCAAAAGCCCTTTTTAAATATTGCGAACTCGGTGCTGTCGAAAATTAAATGAGACTCGAATGAGGTGTCTTTATTTAAACATATAAGTGAGTTTTTTTGTATGGATATACAGCTTTTACCTAGCATGCTGCCTATGAGGTTAAATTTTAGCTCCGCTTTGAGTTTAGGCATATGCATCTATTCTTTAGGTATAAAGTGGGGGGCGATTTGACTAAGTGTACGCTGGCAGGCTGCCTCGGTGTGCTGCGTTAAATGGTAGTAATCCATGTTTAAGTTCACTCATTACTCTTAGGCGGCCGCTTACGCCTTCAAGTTAAGCAAGTCAAATATAACCTTGGCAAATTTACTGGCCTTAGCTGGGTCAGATAACAACTGCATCATTTGATTTTGGTGAGCCTCTCCACTGTCCATAATTGCGTCATCGACCGCGTTGGCAAAGTTGCCCAGTAACGCTTGCTCGGCGGTATTGTTGGCCAGTTGCTGCATCACCAACTGATTCTCACTGACCTTGTCCCGGATGGTGTAGGCGTAATTCACCATGTCTTTGTCAGTAAGCTGATCCGTCACAAATAGCTCGTTGAGCCGGTCTAGAATCTGAGAAAGCAGCTCTTCCTTTTTATCCTTCGCCTTAGCTGAACCAAGTCCCTCACCAGGCACAAGCTTATGGTCTGCTGAGTCCTCGATTAGCTTAAGGTCTTGCTGGCTGATCTTTGAGACCCGGTAATGACTGAGCAGGATACTGTCCAAGTCAATATCATCCTCGTCCACAGCGGTTTCGCGCAACATTGGGCTTAGATTGCGCGCATATAGGCTGAGCTTTTCCAGCTGCTTGTCATCGTAGTCGACGATCTGCGACATGAACTCATAGAAGCGCACGAAAGTGCCGAGATCCTTTTTGAAGATGTCCAAGGCATCCTTGGCTTGCTTGCATTCCTTCAGGTCGTTTTCAGCGTTGGCGATCAACACTGCATCCTGCGTCTTTTTAATTCGCTCAAAAATGTCCTTCGAGTGCGCGTAGGCGTCAACCGCCAGCTTGTAGCTTTTCGTCCATCGCTCGACTGCTGGCTTACAAATGTTGGCAATCGCCGCGTTGCTTTTGTTTTTGACGAAGAAGGCTTCGCAGAACTGCTCAACCTCGTTCGACTTGTAAATTCCCGCCGCATTGAGCTTTTCAAACAGATCGAAGATCAAGTCTGGATTGGACACGTCGGCCAGTTCTGCTGTCTGAAAATACGGCTGGAACGAGTCGAGGATGTCTTGTGGATCGTTGAAGAAATCCAGGATAAAAGTGCCTACTGCTGCTTTGCCAGGATACGTCCGGTTCAAGCGTGACAGGGTCTGTACGCACTCGACGCCGCCGAGCTTTTTGTCCACGTACATGGCGCAGAGCTTGGGCTGGTCGAACCCGGTCTGAAATTTGTTGGCAACGATCATCACCTGATAATCATCGCTATCAAAGGCTTTGCGCATGTCACGGCCTTTGAGGAAGGGATTCATGTTGCTCTCGGTGTATTTGTTACCGATTAGGGCCACGGCGTTCGGGTCTTTCTCGTTGAACTCTACCTCACCGGAGAACGCGACCATGGCATGGATTTTTTGGTAACCCTTGTCGACGATGTATTTGTCAAAGCACAGCTTATAGCGCACGGCTTCTTTGCGTGAGCTGGTCACTACCATGGCCTTGGCTTGTCCACCCAATAGGCCCATTACGTTGCTACGGAAGTGCTCGACGATTACCTGTACCTTTTGCGCGATGTTGTACTCGTGCAGGCGCACCCACTGGTTGAGTTTGACCTTGGCTTTTTTGCTTTCAACCTCCTGATCCGCCTTGTCGATTTTTTGCGCCAGGTTGTAGGCCACCTTGTAGTTGGTGTAGTTCTTCAGCACATCGAGAATAAAGCCCTCTTCAATAGCCTGGCGCATGCTGTACACATGGTAGGCCTCAGGCTTGTTGGTTTTAGAGGGTAGTTCGGCGGGTTTAGGCAAACGGCCAAACAGCTCCAGCGTCTTGGTTTTTGGCGTGGCGGTGAACGCAAAATAACTGAGGTTTTTTGACGCGCGGCGTGACGCCACGGCGGCATCGAGAATGTCCTCAGAGCTGAGCTCGTCCTCACCATCAGCCTCAGCCTCAATCATCAGCACTTCTTTCAGCTGCCGCGCTGTAGAGCCAGTTTGCGAGGAGTGTGCTTCGTCGGCAATGATCGCGTAGCTGCGCTCTTTCAGGCTGACGCTGTTTTCGATGGCGCGCAGCACATAAGGAAAGGTCTGGATTGTGACGATAATAATCGGCTGTGAGTTTTCCAGTGCGGCCGCGAGCTTCTCCGATTTGGAGCCGTCACCTTCCTGATTATTGATGCGGCCAACGGCACCATCGACGTGTTCAAACTGGTTGATGGTGTCTTGTAGCTGATCATCCAGTACGGTGCGATCCGTCACCACAATCACTGAGTTGAATTGCTTGCAGCCCTGCTCGTCGTAGAGCGCAGATAGTTGATGCGCGACCCAGGCAATCGAGTTGGACTTACCGGAGCCGGCGCTGTGCTGGATCAAATATTTATGCCCAGGGCCTTCAGTGCGGGCGTCAGTGACCAATTTATTCACCACATCCCACTGGTGATAACGCGGGAAAATCAGGCTTTCTTTTTTGTATTTATGGCCCTGCCAGTCTTCCTTCTCTTCAATTTGTAGGTGCACAAAGTGCCCGAGAATCGCGAGCAAGTTACTGGGTAGCAACACCTCGTTCCACAGGTAATCAGTGGCGTACTGGTTAATGTCTGCCGGCGCATCATTACCAGCACCGCCGACCGAGGTGCCTTTGTTAAACGGCAGGAAGAAGGTGTCTGTCCCCTCCAGTCGCGTGGTCATATAGACCTCGTACTGGCTCACGGCAAAATGCACCAGGGCGCCTCGCTTGAAGGTCAGCAGCGGTTCGGGCTTTTTGGTCACCGGGTCGGTGGCAAGCCGGGTGGTTTTGTATTGCTTAATGGCGTTGTGGACGGCCTGCTTGAATTCGGATTTCAGCTCCAGTGTGGCTACTGGTAAACCGTTTACAAACAACACCAGGTCGATTCGCCAGGCTTTGGCCTTGCTGCCGGTTTGTTCGAGGTGTTCTTGTGTGGCCCAAGGTGAATACACCAGCTCCGGCACCACCCGGCAGCGGTTCTTGGCATAACGGATCAAGGTGTCAGGGTTTAGCTCGTGCTCAGGCTTGAACTGGCACAGGCTGAAACGAGTACCACGATGGCGTAGTTCGTGGCGCAACACGCCTAAGGTGCCGAAGGTGCGCATCTCTTTACTGGCGGCGTTGGGGTCGGTTTTATTCAGCTGGCTGGCGACCCGCTCAAGAAAGTGCTGCCCAGGTTGGGAGGGGTATAGCGCGCAGAATCTTTGCCACTGCTCGGGCTGGGTATCTTGCACAAACCCCAGCAGGTCTTCTGGGTACAAGGCCAGTTCACGGTTGTAGTGTTCGGCTTTGCCAAGCAACCAGCCGGTACTGACCAGATGCTTGAGCATGTCGTTTTGAAACATCAGTTCGCCGGCTTTGCTCATTGCGTCGCTCCTTGCGCTAATTCTGGATGTGCATCAAGCAAGACCGCAGCCATGGCGGTTTCGTGCTTCTTCATGGCTGTATCGCACCAGTCGATATCGTCATTTATCGAAGAAAATATATCTGCCAATTTTAATGATTGAATTATGCCTTTGTTAAGGCCCGCCCTGAACATTCCTTTTTTCTCAACGGGGTCTTTATCGCTATAGGTCGAGTTCTCGCCAACGGACAACAACGCAAGATTACCAAAGCGATCCAGCTGAGTGATTTCACCTGTGTTTTTACTTTGAGGGCTGACATGTTCTACTGAGGTAACATGGCGCATACGAAAAATAGTGGCGCTACCCTTCAAAATCTCTGGTCTCACAGGTTTATTGTCGGGATCGTCAGCATTGAACCAGCACTCCCAGAGTAAATACTCAAGCTTGTAAAACCAATAATGCGGAGTATCTGTGCCTAGGCCGTCACACAGTGCAAAGGTATCACCCACGCCCAAAATCTCCTGCAGGCTTTTGCCTCTGGCGACCGTTCGCGCATAACGTGCATCTTGCTGTGTTAGCCCATTCAGCACGTTCTTGGCGTCATCAAGTTGGGCACCTGGCTCATATAATGCTTTCAGCACTTCCGTCAACCAAGGCACACGGGTCAAGTCTTGACTGAAATACATCATGCTTTGCAGCATGCTGATGGAGTCCCAGTGTTGGCCGGTACGCTTAGTTCGCTGATTGTTTTTGGAAGGTTCTGCTAATGGTGAGGCAATCTCCCAGCGCGTCGCCACGTGACTGCTCTCATGAACATGGCCTTTAATCATAAAATTGTCCATGAGTAGCCGACAGCGCAGCAAACAATGGATAAACGCCTTGCACTGCGTCTTGTCACCAAACGGTTTGTGCTGATGCTCGAGGTTACTCGGAAAATGCTTGTCAAACTCAGCAAGCAGTTTTTTATGATCGACCGAAACACCCGCATGGTCACTACTAGGTGTGGAGTCACCAACAAACACTCTCAACACATGCAGCAAAAAAACTGGAAATGAAACGAAGCTTTTATACTTCGTGGATAATTCTTCGTCAGTGTCTACAGTGTTTGTTTTTGCATTTGGGGTATTAAGTATGTGCGCTAATGTCCGTGTACCCTCTACTAAAGAGTCTGTACCACCCTCACTTCGGGTAGTTACCTTACTCAGCAAGTGAGTTCCAATGTGGTGTGCGCTTCGCCCATAGTCGAGTTCGGCCTGTAAGCTGTTTTTAACATATCCATCAATGTCGGCGCACAGATCCCACGCCCAAGCATAAACCCGTCGCTCTACCTCTGGCAGTTGGTTGAGCAATCGCGCCTTGAGAATTTCATGTTTTTCGAGCTGCACGCCACGGCTATTCATGCTGTCAAAAAATCGATTCTTATCGGTCTCTTGATGCAGCTTGGTAACGACGAAGGTGGCCTTGGCCCATAGATAGTCACTGAATGCCTGCACTCGACCAGCGCCTGTCATACCTTCCTCTTGCTGAGGCTGGTTGGCCAGTCTGTTGAAGAAGTTGATTATCGTTTTGCGGGCAACAACCATAGCTTCGTTTTTTAACCAGCCATTGCATTCAGTGCTCGATGCGCAACCACAGTCGCAGCCCCAGTTGCGCATGAAAGCCGCCAATGCCTGCTTGTCTTGCTCGCGACCAGAGAAATCCAACCGGGCGACTGGTGGTTGCTTGGCGCCGACAGCCATAAAGCTTCGCCACTTGGGTAACGAGTCAAGGCTTAAACCTAGCGGTGCAGTCACCAGCACGGAGGCAATAAGCCATAAGGTGGTCATGCGCTGCTGGCCGTCAATGAGTTCAAGACGGCCATCATCAATTGGGCTGACGACCACCGCGCCGATAAAATATTCGGTGTCTGACTGCTGCTGGTAAGCCTCCCAGACGTCCTGGAGCAAGCACTCGACGTGCTGCGTCTCCCACGTGTACAGGCGCTGGTAGATGGGAATCAGAAAGGGTGTGTCCAGCGCAGGAATGTGTCCTGCGTGCTCTTCACTGCCGCTGACCATACGCTGTGCACTGTATTTATTCGCCGTAAGCTCATGGGGGCGATTAGGCATGTTGCTCATCCTTGAAGAACTTGGCGTGCAAGACAGTCGCTAAAGACGTGTGGCTATTCAAATGCGGGCTATTACCCGCCGCGTAGGTGCTTACGAACGCCTTGAGATAACGTCGTATCACTGGCCTTTTTTTGGTTTTTTCCACCTGCGCTGGCTCAAATTTCAGTAGCGCTTGTGCCTGTTTGCCACTCAGTTTTTCGATCAGAGCCACGGCCTGCAGTGAGGATGGGCATTGCAACAGGTCGGCAAAAATTTCATTTTTTGCAAAATGATTTTCTACGGTGCTGCGGCGTAACGAGCCTTCGGTAATGCGCAGGCTGAACACGTATTGATCTGCCAAGGTCGCAAAGGAGGCAAAGCGTTCATCCTCAGCAAAGCGATCCAGATAAAACACTAGCATCGCTAGCCATATTTCGATTAACCGTGAATAGCCGGCATCCTGCCCTTGCTCAACCGCACGATGGAGCTGCAGCAAACGCCCGTGTAGGGTTGCATTCTGCTGCTCTGGTTCAACGAGCGTTGAATTGCCTGACGTAATGTCCAGCGGGAAATGCTGTTTATACAGCTCGGTGTATTTGGCGATATAAAAAAAGAACTGCTCGCCGCCCAATAGCGGCTGATTCAGCTGTAACGGTAAGCGGGGGAGGCTGCGCTCTTCGATTGCAATCTGCTTGCCGTGGACATTGACCTGCGTGGTGAATGTGAACGCACCGGCCTCAGCCTGGCTAGCCTCATAGCTGACCTTCCAGTCGCGATAAAAGCTCACCGCCGTCGGTGGGGACAGCTGTATGGTCTTCGGGCTATCGGCTGTGGGCTTCGGTGTCTGCACGGCGAACTCTTTCACCAGTTGCAAGTCGTCGACCTTCCTACCACGCTGGCGAAGACGCGTGCGTGCCAGAATCTGTTCGGTCAAGAAATAGGCTAGGCGCTGGCCGTTACCGACCTTTTGCCTCTCATACGCCTCCCACAGGTTAGAGCAGCCAATACCCACGCTGGCGTCCGAGACCACGGCGCGAAGGTGGCGGGCCTTGAGCAAGTCAAAATCGCTGAGGCGCTTGCCAGAGGTATTTTGACTATCGAAAAAGGCAAAGGCTTGGTCAATCGAGGTGATGCTAATTACCACAAATTGGAGTTTATCCAGCAGTGCGAGCTTATTGCTCTGCAACCTGATGCCTGGCTCAGTAGCCAGATAGCGCTTAATTTGCTGAGAGTTGGCCGCCAAGTTCTGCTGCGACTGGCTGTCAGGGAATTCCGCCTGCAGCAATTGTTTGACTGCCAGTGGTTCACTCATCCCCAGTGCATGCAGCAACAACACCAAGGTCAAACTGCGTTGCTGGCCATCGACGAGATGGTCTTTAATGCCCGTAATCTCTGCGGACTCCTGGTGCAGGATTATCGTGCCGAGAAACAGTGGAGCTTGAGGGGAGGTTGTCTCGGCTGGCTGGAGCTGCTGCTCGATGTCAGCCAACAACGAGGCCACTTGCCCTGACCCCCAGCAATAGCGGCGCTGGTACTCTGGGATGGCCAAAGGTCGCTCGACCAACTCCCGTAGCCTGTGTGTGGCAACTGTTACAGCGTTCAGGCCAGTCACGCTGTCAGCGCCTTTACAGGCTCACAGTGGTCAAGTACGGGTACACTACAAAAAGCTCGCATGACGCTACCGACATTGGGGGCTTTTTTTTTCAGCTTGCTGGCGACCCTATCGAGAAAGTTCAGCTCTGGGGGGCAGGGGTATAGCGCGCAGGTTTTTTGCCACTGCTCGGGCTGAATATCTTGCACAAACTCCTGCAGGTCTTCGGGGGACAAGGTCTGATCACGGTTGTAGTGTGCAGCCTTGCCCAGCAGCCAACCCTTGGCAACAAGATGCTTTAGCATATCGTTCTGAAAGGTTAGCTCGTTAGCGTTGCAGCCACCCAATGCATTCATGCAGCTACTTCCTTGTCGGTTAGGCTGGATTCTGGTGCGACCCAACCTCTGACGTCGATTTTACCGGTGACAGCGGCGGAGATTAGAGCTGTGCGGCGTTCCTGCATTAAAGAAATAGCTTCAATGATTTTCTTCTCCGCAAAATTTATACTACCTTCTACTTCTGCCAAATAAGAAGCTATTCTTTTTTGCTCCTCAAAACTTGGCCTGCAGAAGTACATGGCCGAAATTCTTTCAATATTTAAGTTTGGCTGAGCACTTTGAGTTGCAGTGCTTTCAAGAACCTGAATGGCTGCTAAGAAAGTGTAGCGAAGATAATTAATATCTAATTCCGCGCAAGGATAGAAACCCACTATACTGTCTGGCCCGTAGCTGTCAAATTCAAGTATCGCCGTACTGCCAAGCTTCGCTCCCACTATTCCCATCATCAAAGTTCCTGCTGGGAATTTTTGACTTATTTTTATTCCTTCGTCATTTAAAGTTTGCGTATATGCTTTGATTGTTACCTCGGAATTTGCGATGTCCCCAGTCTGAATAAATGGGTAATCCCCATCATAGAATCTAGGATCATTTCTTGGGCGGTGGGTAAATTTTCCTCGGTAAACTCTTGTAGCCTTTCCTACCATCAATACATCCCACTCCTCTGGCACTTCCCCCAACCACTCAACCCCCGAATCACGCATTTTGGCGTGTGGGTTCAAACCTTTGGTAACGGCATGGCTAATCACGGCCTGACGTTTTTCTTTTAGCAGTTGGATTAGCTGTTGTTGCTTTTCGATCAGAGTGTCGATTTTTGCGGTTTCATGATCGAGGAAGTTGGAAATGCTTTCCGATTCGTTAGCCGGAATAGGTACAGCCATCAATCCAATGAAGTCCCAACTTGCCCTCGGCATTTTTGACCCGTAGGTCGATGCGTTAACTTGATTGATAAACTCGTCAGTCAGTGTGTAGTAGTGCAAAAAGCCGGGAGAAGTCTTCTTGTCTGTTAAAACAATAAATTCAGAGGAGCAGGTGCCCGAGAAGTTAGCCAGCCAAGATTTGGCAAGGTACGGCCTAAGCTTTCCAAAAAGAACATCTCCTTTTAAAAAGGATAAGGAAAGCCCTTCGGGAGCGATATCATCTTTAGCGAGGTACTTACCATTTCCAGACTCAATGTTTTCCATGCCGACATATCTCTGCATGGATCCTACTTCAGTTCTGTTGCCATTTAAGTCAACGCTATATTTAAGTCGGATGCAACTCCAGCTTTTCGGAATAATCCCCAGCCACTCAACTCCCGAATCCTTATACTCAGCATACGGCTTATATCTCCCAGCCATTATGAATGTACCTCTTGCAGCAGCTGCATAATTTCTGCTGACACGGCATCTAGATCGGCATCAATCTCGAGCAAATCCCTTGGCGGTTGATATTGGTAGAAATGCCGATTAAAGGGGATTTCATAACCGACAATGCCGACTTCCTGATCCTTCGTGTCTTTCTTGCTGGCATCGATCCAGGCATCAGGCACGTGCGGCTGCACCTCCTTTAGGAAGTAGGCCTCGTTAATGGCGTTAACGCTCTTGCTCGGGTCAAGCGCGACATTCTCGTTGTCGCGCAGCTCACTGTCTGGTTGGTACTCCAGCACCTCGCCGTCGACGGCGAACAAGCCATATAGGGGATTGGCTTTCGCTTTGTGAACTTTCTTGATGACCTTGGCGGCGGATGGGTTCTTCCAGCTCACCGCATCGATAATCTGCTTTTTGTCTTTGGCATCCAGAGTAATACCTTGTTGCTTGCAGGCGGCCTTGATCGCGTCATCAAAGGTGTTCATGTCGTCGTGCTGGGTAGTGCCGATGCTGGCCTGCAGGCCTTGTGCCTTGGCTAAAAGCCGCTTCTGATCCAGCCATGTTGTTCTGTTGAGCAAATCCTTGATGTGCTTCTCTTTCAGGTCGGCGAAGTGCAGTTTGAAATAACGGCGAATGGCGTCTTCATGTGCGCTCAGGTCACCGTAACGCTTACAGGTGTCATCATCGCTCCAGTCCTCACCCTCTACGGCGCTGTACTCTTGGTAGAGCCATTTCATGGCACTGTTGAGGGCGCCGGAGGCGTAGCGGCATTCAGCGATGCGTGCGTCACTAAATTGGTAGGACTGCCGTAAAGGGCGCTCGATGCTGATGCGGCGGTAGCCAAACTCATAGCTGTTGAAGATCTTGCTGGCGAAGGTCTTGGCGACCTCGGCTTTGGGGTTGGCAGCCTGGCGGCCGCGATTGCTTTTCTGTACGGCTTGTTTGTCTAGCTCATAGGCATCGACGGCGGCAAAACTACCGAAGGCGCGGATTACCGTAGCGATATCGCTTTCATCCATTTCATTGCGCTTGGAGCCGAGGGATTTACGCATTTTTCCGCACATGTTGACGCCATTGATCAGCTGTACCTTGCCCTTGCGCTCTGCGGACTTTTTGTTCGACAGCACCCAGACATAAGTCGAGATACCAGTGTTGTAGAACATATCGGTGGGCAGCGCGACGATGGCTTCGAGTAAGTCGGATTCTAGAATGTGGCGGCGAATTTCTGATTCGCCAGAGCCAGCACCACCGGTAAACAATGGCGAACCATTGAGTATGATACCGATTCGACCGCCGCCCTGAGAGCCGTCGCGGAGCTTGCTGATCAAGTGCATCAGAAACAATAACGAGCCATCGCTAACCCGTGGCAAGCCAGCACCAAAGCGGCCGTTGAAGCCTTTTTGCGTGTGCTCATCGTTGATGTCTTGCTCGATCTTTTTCCAGTCCACGCCAAAGGGTGGGTTGGAAAGCATGTAGTCAAATTCAGTGGCGTACAGTTGATCGTTCGACAGGGTGTTTCCGAGCTTAATGTTGCTGACGTCTTGGCCTTTGATCAGCATGTCGGCTTTGCAGATTGCATAACTCTCGGGGTTAAGCTCCTGCCCATAGGCGCGCATCACCGCCTGCGGGTTCAACTCATGCACGTATTCCATGCCCGATGAGAGAAAGCCGCCAGTGCCGGCCGTAGGGTCGTAAATGGTGCGAATGATGCCGGGCTTGGTCAGCGCATCATCGTCTTCAATAAACACCAGGGAAGTGGTGAGGCGCACGATGTCGCGGGGGGTAAAGTGCTCCCCAGCGGTGTCATTCGAGCTTTCCGCAAATCGGCGAATCAACTCTTCAAACACTAGGCCCATGTCGTGGTTGGAAACAGCCGCAGGGCTTAAGTCCGTCTTCTGTACCTTCTGCACAACCTTGTAGAGCAGGTTGGCATCGTTCAGTTGCCCGAGAAACTCGGTGAATTTGAAGTGTTCGAAGATTTCTCGTGCGTCTTTGGAAAAGCCTTGCAGATACGACTCAAGGTTAGCCTTAATACCGGATTCACCGAGCTTGGACAGATCCATTTTCGAGATATTGAAAAACGACAGACCACCGCTAGCGCGCAGGAGTAGTTTTTCCTGGGCTTCTTCGGAGATATTGAGTTGCTGGACGCGTGCATGCTCCACCAGCACCGCCGCTTTGCTTGCCTCCAACACGCACTCTAGGCGACGCAACAAGGTGAACGGCAAAATGATGCGACCGTACTGGCTTTGCCTAAAGTCACCACGGAGTAAGTCGGCTAAAGACCAGATGTAGGCTGCCAGGTTGTTGGAGGCTTGCGACATTCGTAGAATTTCCTTGCGATGCTGTGCAGTTGTTTTGACGGTACCCGCACGATTGAAAAGATTTGGCGGCATTATGCTGCAACGGCAGCGCTTCGCTGAGTCGGAGGCTGAAATTCGATGAAAGCCGAGCGGCTCCTGGTGAAAAAGAGGGAATAACTGGCGCTACGAGCTTGGCATACCGCAACAAGCCTGCGCGAGCTGAATCAGCACCGCCCGACTGTAAGTTTACGGTCTGAGGTCAGCCGGGATGGTGTTCAGCGCAAAGCTCGATTTCAGATAGAGGTCACTATGACCAACACCTCGAAGCCGAAGCCCAAACCTCGACGAGGCCGTCCGAAGCTTGAGTCGCAGCAGGTGCTGTATCAAATCAAGGTATCGGGTTGGGATATGTCTTGGTCGCTCAACTTGGCGCGTCCGGACTTTTCCAGGGCAAATGAAGGCCATTTCAGTGAGCACATGATCCTCACCTTCAAAGGCGTAGTGGTGTACCCAGAGCATTTCAAATACCCAGAGGCCGAGTGTCAGCTCTATGCTGACGCGCGTCTATTTAAAGACGCCGAAGCTCCCAGAGGCATCGGATCCATGACAGCAAGCGGGAAGCGGCTGGCTGTCTTCGTATCTGTGCCCCGTGGGCGTATGAGCTCATTGATCGGTGCAGCCGAAAGGCTTCTGTCGCTGGAGCTTTACGCGACCCCGTTGCATTATCGGAGAGGGCTGGTGAAGTCGATCCATTTAGGCACAGAACCGGAGCCGGACTGGTAAGGCCGAGTGAACATGGCCCTTGTTCAATGTGTTCCGGGGCGATGGATCAGTCACAAGCTCGCTGCGCTACATCGAATTGACCGAAACCACTTCTACATACCTGTATTTTTTCTTGGCTGCTTTAACAGCTTCCTGCTCTGCCAGGAGAGTGCTCAGCGTGTCGGCCTCATGAATCAGCTCGTACGTTTTGCCTTCAAATTCATTGCCCACCCGCAGCGTCACCCTCAGCCTCGGAGTGAACGCCTTTGCGATTTTCTTTTTCTGCGCGGGCTTCACCGGTTGAGCAGGCCCGATCTCCGGAACAGGTGCCTGTACCGGAGTGACGCTCACCTGTTCTACTGGCGTGGGGTTGCCAAAGAGAGCTCGGCGCATCTCTTCTTCATTCAATTCTGGGTTCATTCGATTTCCGGTGGATGATGTGGAGCTGACCTAATTCTAACAGTCGAGCAGTCCTTTGAGAGCGTGGAAAACCTGGGGCGTCAGCCACCAAGTCGCTGAGACCTGAGCGCAGCAGGAATCTAGGTGCGCTTCGTGAGGCTGCTCCAGCAAGCGGAGCGCGCAGGCGTGAGGATGGAAGCCCGGAGGGCCCAGACAGCAGCGGGCACCGCTCGGGCTGGGTTTACGACAGCCGACCCCAAGGGGGCACGCCCTGAACGCAAAGGAGTTTCTCAGCGCTCCTGTCGCAAGCTACTATCGACGAGTGGCAGAGGGCAGGCGACCTACCAGTGGATTCTGGGTCAGTCATCCAGGTGCTGCGCCAAATTAGTTAACCAAGTCTAGCGGAGTCCGGCTGTCGATCACCTTGTAGATCAGGTCACGCTTACCGCGTGGCAATTTCTTTACCACACTTTTCGCCGATGCTCTGATGGCTTCGTCTGTTCCATGGATGCGTGCCGCGAGGAGCAGTACGAGCGAGGCATCAGTCAGATTCATAACATGGCCCTATCAAACGTAAAGCGCAGTATATCCGCGCGCTCTTGCTGAATGCGTCGGAATGATTCCTGTGATCGTCAACCGCGTCTCGTCGGACGACACTACGTCAGTTATGGTGTTGGCAGTCCTTCAAGGGCTGGATTGGGACACACCCTTGCGCTAAGTTAGTACCAACGACTGCGTTCACTGGAGAGAGCACATGTGTCTACGTGAAGAAGACTGGATCTAACGCATCAGATTGTAGCAAAAGTGGGCTTCCTGCGACCTGAGTGCAGCTTGCCCCACCCACTAGAAAGCGCAGCGCGAATCCAAATTCGCTGCGCCAGACTACCCTGTCCATGCGAGCACCAAGCAAGCGAAGCGCGCGGGCGTGCAGGATGTCAGCCCGAAGGGCCGAGACTTGACTTGCTACGGCTCGGTTCACGACAGCCCTCCGCCAGCGGCGGCACGCCACGACCGTAGGCCAGCTTCAACCAACCTGAAAGAGGCTGGAATGACCCACGTTGAACTCCGAAAGCTTGAGCGCACCAGACGGAGTGCCCTCTGGGAAATTGCCAGACTCCTTCCAGGTGACCCAAAGGCAGCCGATACCTTGGCCATCCTTGACGACCTCGACGCCCAAGAGCGAACCGGGATGCCCTCAACCGCTGAACCACTCGAGCTGAAAGAGGTTCGTGACTCTGTCCCAGTGCAGCATCACAACTGCGGAATCGACATAGTCTTGGAACTAACCATTCCTCAGCCATGGAGGGAGCGTTTCCAGCAGGCGAGCATCGGTTCGACACGGGTGGTCGAGGGGCCTTACGCCACGGACTGGGATAAATTCCTGGTCAGGTGGGAAGCAGAGATGCGCCACTTGGAGCAGCATAGGGCTGTGAGAAACAAACCTGGAGCAGATTGAGGAGTCGACGGGCATGGCAGAAGACGACGATTACACTGTGTACTGCGACATTCAAATGCCGGTGGCCCAAGGCCGAGAGCTGCTGGAGCTAGTGAACGCACTGCGAGAGTCGAAAGCTCACCCAAGTCTCGGTAGGGTCTTCCAGCACATGCAGCACGAACTCAGTACATCCATTGACATCATCGAGAATCCACCATCTTGGGGCCCTTGGTGCCAATAAGGACATCAGTAGAGCCTTCAGAGCTCTGCATCCCAAGAATCCTTGATCGAGATAGGTCTAGTCACCGAACATCTCGTTGATTTCCGTATCAGCACGGCCTAGCGACTTCATCGAGATGCTTCCAGCGTCATTTTCGCCAACGTGCCAGAGTGCAAATTTCGGAAGGTTGAGCCAAGTCGGAGGCTTCGGCGCAACTGGATACGCCGAGCGAGTTTCATAGGTAGCTAAACCGTCGATTATCGATACAAGCGCAATACCGTGCGCTGTCGCGTACTTTATCGCTCCTGATTGTAACCGTCCGGCCATGTCATCTACCCAGCCCCGCAAAGCCAAGACATCGTGTGCACTCAAATTTAAGTGAGCACCAGATCTAGCCTTTTAAACGGGTATTTCATGCAGCCAACACTCGGTTCCTAT
>NZ_WKFA01000038.1:0-51758 GCF_021605325.1 Pseudomonas sp. PA-7-1E | reverse complement strand
GTATTGAAGAGCTTGAAGCCCTTAGTAAAGAATTAAAACAAAAGGCTGAAGATAAAGCTAGATTAGACAAAGACCTTAAAAGAATTTTAGGTGCTAATCGTATCTATAAAACTGAAAATGAACAACTAAAAACCACCAACGAAGAGCTTGGCTTGAAGATTGATGATGGTAAAAAAGAAGTTAATGCCATTGTTGATAACATTCTTATATTGCAGCAAAACGAAGATAAGCTAGTTTCTTCAATAAGTTCAAAAACTGATGAAATCAACGAGCTTGATATTAAAATCGAAGATAAAAGAACCTATTATGAAAGACTTACAGACGCGTTTTCATCTGTTAAAAACTTCGTTGAGGCTTGTATTAATCGTAGTATCAATTACCAACAGTCAAAACCTAACAAAGCACAACTTGATAAAATAAACGACCAATTAAAGTTAATGCATAAAGAACTTGATTCGCCTGATGGTCAAAAATACATCAATGAGTTTTTAGATGTTCAAGAAGTTGAACTTGAAAAAAATGATATTCCTGTAAAGTTTGAAGGTGGCTTTTTGGGTAAAAAGAAGAACAGATTAGCCAAAATCAAGACGTGATTTTTTATAGCAGATAAATAATAAAAGCCCTATGGGCTTTTTTGTATTGCATGACCTCATTAAAAAGGCAACTCTTCATCGAACTCTTCAAACGATATTTTTTCTTTAGTTTGAATTTCTTCTTTTGGTTCAGGTAATGGCTTCGCTCTTCTTTTTTCAAATTCAATTTCATAGCCAGATAATTCACGACCATCTTTAATGACTTTTACACTTTTCAAATACCCAATATTTATCAGTTCATCATGTGCTTTTTTTATGTATTCATACGCCTTTTTCTTGACAGAAAAATCAGCCTGCAACCTTTGTAGCACTTCGTCAATTTTGAATTTAACACTATCATTAAATCTATTTGTGAAATAGAACATATACAATATTTTTGCATAGTCGCCTTTGATTTCTTTAAATTGGTCAAGTTGGAGATTGAAAATCAAATCAGGGTCATGCTTGTAGAAGTTCTCAAAAAACTTGCTGAAAGTTATCTTTATCTCTTCTCTATTTTCTTCATTTTCTTCAACATGGGTCAATAAATGGCATTTGTATGTTTTAGGGCCGTATGAAAACTTTAAGTAAAAATCAAGCATGTTATCAAGCGACTGCTTTAATTTCTCTATGTAAACCTTCTTGTTGCTAGGGTGAACCTTGTGGAACTTCATAAAGTGGGTAAGGTTAATTGTGAATGACAGTTTTTCGGATTTCATCTTTTTTTGAAGAATGTAATAAAAAACGTCAAAATCAAAGCCTACTGACAAAGGATAGAAACGCATTTCTACATTCTTAAACCCATAAATATTCTCAATTTTTAACGTTGTTCTCTTTCGCTCGCTGTTCTTGACGGATTGAAAGATAGGTAGGTGAAGAATTGACTTTGCAAAAGTCATGTATGTATCTTGTGCATAAATCTTTTTTTTGGTTTCAATCTGGTTGAATATTAGCTGCATAGCGTCTCCTTTTTATTGTTCTACTAATACTATCTAATCATAGTATTTTAATAAGTCAACAGAACAACGCTAGAACTTTTATTTAGCATGATAATGCTACATATTACGCTGGGCCTATTCACATATAACGCTGGACCTATTTACATATTACGCTGGGCCTATCATCATATTACGCTGGGCCTTTATGCATATAACGCTGGGCCTATTAGCCTGATTTTTGGCTTGGAAACAGTAAAAAATAACTACCTTAAATACTCTTAAGGACTCTTAAATACTCTTAAATACTTTTACAATCAAAATCAAAAGCCATGCCCCGTTCGGGGCGAAAAGTCAAAAGCATCTGGGAAAGGCGAACGAAGTTCGCAGATTTGAAGAGCGAAGCGAAGCAAATCATAAAACGAAGTTTTTCCAGTGCTTTACTACCGCGTGTGTGACACTTTGAAAATTATAAACCCCTTGCCCTATTGGGTTGAACTGGGAATAAAGTCAAAAGCATCTGGTAGCTTCGCTTTTAGAAAAGCAACGAAATGCTTTTGAAAATACAACTCACGCAAATGACGTTTTTAAAGGGGGTAAGCGTTTTACGCTACCCTAATATCAATTAACTGAAATCATGGGTCTTATGCTTGTTTTTGTGAGTTGTGTTTTATTTTTAAATCGAGTGGTAGGGTTTGAATATTTTCATTTTTTTGGGTGACCCACCCCCACGTTCGAGAATGAAATTAAACTGGGAGAGATTTTTAGGTTTCTCGATGCTTTTTGTTGAAGTGGTTAGTTGCAAAACTCAATTAAGAAAAAGTTAAATAAGGTTGACCCGTAAATGTGAATAAGGTCGGACTATAAATATATTTTCGATTTGCTATTGACAACGTTTTTTGCCGTATATAAGCCATTAATTGATGGTTAGAAAAATCAAACTATCAATAATTTCATGTAAAGTTATGAAAAAACTTTTAGATTTTTTTTGAAAATAGCATTTTAATGCTTGCAGTGCGAAGATGAGATTTGTGGTTGTAAAAGACTTGTTTTTGATTTAGCACAAATTTCACTTTTGAAAATTTATATGTGCTCAATTTTTATACTTGAACAAGTTCAAGCACAAAAATCGACCTTGCAAGTAAATGTGTTACATCTTGTCTTTTGTAGATAGAACAGAATTTGATAGCTCTGCATGCACGTAATCCCAGACTTCTTTCGAGATTAAACCTCGACTTAAAAAATATTCAGCAGCAAGTAGCAGTCTTGGCGTGATTTGCTTTGCTTCTTGTATTTGGTCATGAACTGCTAATTTTGCACAATATCTAGCCGCAACTTTTATTGCGACCTCTTCATCACTTATCTCATTACGAACCGCTTCACTAACTATGCTTTTATATTCCGAAACCAAAATAAAATTTGGATTTAATTCGCTTTCAATTTTGTAGTCTTTCCGCAGTATATGTTTGACAATATCGTAATGCTTTTGCCTTTTTGTAAAAAAACTAAACATTTCAGTTGCCCTGCACAAAAAAACGAACCGATTCGTTAATTATATTTCACAGCAAAGCATTTTGCCATCACTTCGTGGTCACTTCTTGTTAGCATTTTCTACATCACACAGTTAAATCTAAATGGTAATTATTCTAATGCTTCTTATATGCCGTTATGATTCGAGGGATAAAGAACAGTTAAATCACAGGTAAATCATGGACGTGTTGATCAGCACGGCATTACCCGGGCCGTGGGCGCTGAAGTTCAACGAATCACCGCCACGGGCGTAGTACATGTAGATATGGCCACCATCCAGAAACAAAGCCTTACGCTTTTCTGTGTAGCCGAGTGAGGCGTGGCTGCCTTTTTCGGCCACGTAATAGGCTTCGGTTTCAATAATTCGCGCCGAAAGCCAGAGATCGCCCACACGATGACGAATGACTTTTCCGAGTAATTCACGCGCAAGCAGTTGGGCATCGCGGTCGAAGAAGCTATCGGGCAGCGGGCTGGCGGGGAGCAGCGGGGGGAAGTCGGGCATGGCGGTCAAGGGTTGATACGGCTAAATGTGACCGAATCATAACAACTCTCACCTTAATTACGGCTGAACCTGGGGTTTTTACAGTTCATTTCGACCATCCGCCCCTCACCGCTGTCAGTCGGGCGGCGTCACAGCTATAATCTGCCGCTTTCCTCTTTGCCAAGACTCCCTGACCATGACTGAGTCCGTTCTTGACTACATGACCCGCCTGGGTCGCGCTGCCCGGCAGGCCTCGCGGTTGATCGCCCGTGCGAGCACCGCGCAGAAGAACCGTGCGCTGCTGGCGGCTGCGGATGCTCTGGATGCTTCGCGCTCCGAGTTGACCGCCGCCAACGAGCTGGACCTGGCCAATGGGCGCGCTAACGGCCTGGAGCCAGCCCTGCTGGACCGCCTGGCGCTGACCCCGGCACGTATCGACGACATGATCGAAGGCCTGCGTCAGGTGGCCAAGCTGCCTGACCCCATCGGTGAAATTCGCGACATGCGCTACCTGCCGTCCGGCATCCAGGTGGGCAAGATGCGCGTGCCCCTGGGCGTGATCGGCATCATCTATGAGTCGCGTCCGAACGTGACCATCGACGCCGCGAGCCTGTGCCTTAAGTCTGGCAACGCCACTATCCTGCGTGGCGGTTCCGAAGCGATCAATTCCAACCGCGCCATCGCCGCCTGCATCCAGCAGGGCCTGGCCGTGGCCGAGTTGCCGGCTGAAGTGGTGCAAGTAGTGGAAACCACCGACCGTGCTGCCGTGGGCGCGCTGATCACCATGCCGGAATTCGTCGACGTGATCGTGCCGCGGGGTGGCAAGAGCCTGATCGAGCGCGTCAGCCGTGATGCCAAGGTGCCAGTTATCAAGCACCTGGACGGCGTCTGCCATGTGTTCATCGACATCGCCGCCGACCTCGACAAGGCGATTCGCATTGCCGACAACGCCAAGACCCACCGCTACGCGCCGTGCAACACCATGGAAACCCTGCTGGTGCACGCTGGCATTGCCGAGCGTGTGCTGCCGCCGCTGGCCGCCATCTACCGTGACAAGTCGGTAGAGCTGCGCGGTTGCGAGCGCACCCGTGCGCTGCTGGGTGCGGACGTCATCGAGGCGACCGAGCAGGACTGGTACACCGAGTACACGGCCCCGATCCTGTCGATCCGCATCGTCGACGATCTGGACCAGGCCATCGAACACATCAATACCTATGGCTCCAAGCACACCGACGCCATCGTTTCCGAGCATTTCAGCGATGCCCGGCGTTTCCTCAACGAAGTGGATTCCGCTTCGGTGATGGTCAACGCCTCGACGCGTTTTGCCGACGGCTTCGAGTACGGCCTGGGGGCTGAGATCGGTATTTCCACCGACAAGCTCCACGCACGCGGCCCGGTGGGCCTCGAAGGGCTGACCAGTGAGAAGTACGTGGTGTTTGGCGACGGTCATGTGCGCACTTGATGACTAAACGCATCGGGCTGCTCGGCGGTACTTTCGACCCCGTGCACATCGGCCATTTGCGCAGTGCCCTCGAAGTTGCGGATGCCCTTGCGCTGGATGAGCTGCGCCTGCTGCCCAATTTCCGGCCGCCCCATCGCGACACGCCGCAGGTGGCCGCCGAGCAACGCCTGGAAATGGTGCGTGTTGCCGTGGAAGGTATATCGCCGCTGGTGGTGGACGATCGCGAACTCAAGCGCGATAAACCGTCCTACACTATCGACACCCTGGAGCTGATGCGCGCCGAATTGGCCGCGGATGACCCACTGTTTCTGCTTTTGGGCTGGGACGCATTTTGCGGCCTGCCCTCTTGGCACCGCTGGGAGGAACTCCTCCAGCATTGCCACATCCTGGTTTTGCAACGCCCGGATGCCGACAGCGAACCGCCGGATGCCTTGCGCAACCTGCTGGCCGCGCGGTCGGTAAGTGACCCCTTGGCCCTGACCGGGCCGAACGGGAATATTGCATTCGTCTGGCAGACCCCGCTTGCGGTGTCCGCCACCCAGATCCGTCAACTGCTGGCCAGCGGGAAGTCGGTACGTTTCCTGGTGCCTGACGCGGTCCTGGCCTACATCGATGCGCACGGGCTTTACCGTGCGTCGAACTGAAAAGGCGCGCTTGAACGCACGAACCGTGCAGCAAGCGCCCGAACATACGAGCAAAACGAGTTTTATATGACGAACAAAGACGTAAGCAAAGTTAAGCGCAAAGGCACCTTCAAAAGCGCGCCGCTGCCGGTTGAAGCCCATGTCGGCCCGGAATTGGCTGGCGAAGAGCTGGTGAAAGTCGCCGTGGCTGCCCTGGAAGACGTTAAAGCCCAGGACATCCAGGTGCTGGACGTGCGCGACAAGCAGAGCATCACCGACTTCATGATCATCGCCACCGGTACCTCCAACCGCCAGATCGGCGCGATGCTGGACAAGGTTCGCGAAGCCGTCAAAGCCCAGGGCGTCAAGCCACTGGGTGAAGAAGGCAAGGGCGACAGCGACTGGGTGCTACTGGACATGGACGATGTGATCGTTCACATGATGACCTCCAATGCTCGCCAGTTCTACGACCTGGAACGTCTGTGGAAAGGCGCCGAGCAGAGCCGTGCCGCCGATGGCAAGCACCACAGCCCGGAAGTGGGCCACGCGCACTTCGACAAGCTCAACAAAGACCAGGAATAAGGAACGGCTGTGCGCCTGCGTCTGATCGCTGTCGGTTCACGCATGCCCAAGTGGGTGGAAGAAGGCTGGCACGAATATGCCAAGCGTCTGCCCGCTGAGCTGTCGCTTGAGCTGGTGGAAATACCGCTCAATACCCGGGGCAAGAACGCCGACGTGGCGGGCTTTATCCGTCAGGAAGGCGAAGCCATGCTGGCCAAGGTCGGCCCCAATGAGCGCATCGTCACCCTTGAAGTGCACGGCAAGCCCTGGAGCACCGAGCAACTGGCGGTGGAACTGGATCGCTGGCGCCTGGATTCGCGCACGGTCAATTTCATGGTCGGCGGCCCGGAAGGGCTGGCGCCGGAAGTCTGTGCGCGGGCCGATCAGCGCTGGTCGCTGTCGGCGCTGACGTTGCCGCACCCGTTGGTAAGGATTCTGATCGGTGAACAGCTGTATCGCGCCTGGACAGTTCTGTCCGGGCACCCTTACCACAAATAGTCTGCGCCGCCCCCGATGACCCAGCCGATCCGCATCAAGGACCACGAGAAAGACGCACGTCTGGTACGCGCGCGGGTGGTGTTCGGTGCTGTCTTGGTGGTGGTGCTGATGTGCGTGCTGATTGCGCGGCTGTATTTCCTCCAGGTGATCCAGTACGACTATCACTCCACGCTGTCGGAAAACAACCGGGTGCATGTGCAGCCGATTCCCCCGACCCGTGGCCTGATTTTCGACCGCAATGGCGTAGTGGTTGCCGATAACCGGCCCAGCTTCAGCCTGAGCATGACCCGTGAACGCTCCGGCGACTGGAAGCAGGTCCTGGATGTCATCGTCGAGGTGCTGCAACTGACGCCGGAAGACCGGGCCGTCTTCGAGAAGCGCATGCGGCAGGGGCGCCGGCCGTTCGAGCCGGTGCCGATCCTGTTCGAGCTGACCGAAGAGCAGATCGCCCGTATTGCGGTGAACCAGTTCCGCCTGCCGGGTGTGGAAGTGGTGGCGCAGTTGGTGCGGCATTACCCGCAAGGGCCGCACTTTGCCCACTCCGTTGGCTACATGGGGCGGATCAACGAGAAAGAGCTGAAAACCCTCGACCCGATCAACTACAGCGGCACCCATCACATCGGCAAAACCGGTATCGAGCGCTTCTACGAGGCCGAGTTGCATGGCCAGGTAGGTAACGAGGAAGTCGAGACCAATGCGCGTGGTCGCGTATTGCGCGTGCTCAAGCGCACCGATCCGGTGCCTGGCAAGGACATTGTCCTGAGTCTGGACATCAAGTTGCAGGAAGCTGCCGAGATGGCCCTGGGCGGTCGGCGGGGTGCCGTAGTGGCGCTGGACCCGAAGACTGGCGAAGTGCTGGCGATGGTCAGCCAGCCCAGCTTCGACCCCAACCCGTTTGTGACTGGCATCAGCTTCAAGGCCTACGCCGAGCTGCGTGATTCCATCGACCGGCCACTGTTCAACCGTGTGTTGCGCGGCCTGTACCCACCGGGCTCGACCATCAAGCCGGCGGTTGCGATTGCCGGCCTGGATGCTGGCGTGGTCACGGCCTCAAGCCGGGTGTACGACCCTGGCTACTACATGCTGCCCAACTACGACCACAAGTACCGTAACTGGAACCGCTCCGGTGACGGCTATGTCGACCTGGACACCGCGATCATGCGCTCCAACGACACCTATTTTTACGACCTGGCCCATAAACTGGGAATTGATCGGCTGTCTGCCTACATGGGCAAGTTCGGCCTCGGTCAGAAAGTCTCCCTGGACATGTTCGAAGAATCCCCCGGCCTGATGCCGTCGCGGGAGTGGAAGCGTGCGACCCGCCGCCAGGCGTGGTTCCCTGGCGAAACGCTGATCCTGGGTATCGGCCAGGGCTATATGCAGGCCACTCCGCTGCAACTGGCCCAGGCCACGGCGCTGGTGGCGAACAAAGGCGTGTGGAATCGACCGCACCTGGCCAGGACCATCGAAGGCGAAAAGCCGGTGGACGACAATCCTATTCCTGACATTGTGCTGCGTGACCCGTCCGATTGGGCCAAGGTCAACCACGGCATGCAGCAGGTGATGCACGGCGCTCGCGGCACTGCGCGCAAAGCGGCAATTGGCGCTCAATACCGCATTGCCGGCAAAAGTGGTACCGCCCAAGTGGTCGCGATCAAGCAGGGCGAAAAGTATGACCGCTCCAAGGTGCAGGAACGCCACCGCGACCACGCCTTGTTTGTCGGCTTTGCCCCGGCGGAAGACCCGAAGATCGTGGTGGCAGTGATGGTCGAGAACGGCGAGTCCGGCTCCGGCGTCGCGGCCCCAGTGGTACGCCAGGTGATGGACGCCTGGCTGCTGGCCGACGATGGCCGGCTCAAGCCCGAGTATGGCGGCCCCCCTTCAAGCCCCGAGGTTACGGCCCGTGAAGAGTAATTTTGACCGCATCCTCTCCAGCGAAGATGTGATGCGTCGCCGTGCGACGTTGCTGCAACGCATGCACATTGATGGCCCCCTTCTGATCCTGCTGCTGACCCTGGCGGCCGGCAGCCTTTTTGTACTGTATTCGGCCAGCGGCAAGAACTGGGACCTGCTGATCAAGCAGGCGTCCTCGTTTGGCCTGGGCCTGCTGTCGATGGTGGTGATCGCCCAACTGGAGCCGCGTTTCATGGCGCGCTGGGTGCCCTTGGGGTATGTCGCCGGCGTGTTGTTGCTGGTGGTGGTGGACGTCATGGGCCACAACGCCATGGGCGCCACACGCTGGATCAACATCCCCGGTGTGATTCGCTTCCAGCCGTCGGAATTCATGAAGATCCTGATGCCCGCCACCATTGCCTGGTACCTGTCCAAGCGCACCTTGCCGCCGCAGCTCAAGCACGTGGCGATCAGCCTGATCCTGATCGGTGTGCCCTTTGTGTTGATCGTGCGCCAGCCGGACCTTGGCACCTCGTTATTGATCCTCGCCGGTGGGGCGTTCGTATTGTTCATGGGCGGCCTGCGCTGGCGCTGGATCCTCAGCGTGCTGGCAGCCGCCGTGCCCGTGGCCGTGGCCATGTGGTTCTTCTTCATGCACGACTACCAGAAGCAACGGATCCTGACGTTCCTCGACCCGGAGAGCGACCCGCTGGGTACTGGCTGGAACATCATCCAATCCAAGGCGGCCATCGGTTCCGGCGGGGTATTTGGCAAAGGATGGTTGCTGGGCACCCAGTCTCACCTGGACTTCTTGCCCGAGAGCCACACCGACTTCATCATCGCGGTGATGGGCGAAGAGTTCGGCCTGGTGGGCATTTGCGCGTTGTTGCTGATTTATCTGCTGTTGATTGGTCGCGGCCTGGTGATCACTGCCCAGGCGCAGACGCTGTTCGGCAAATTGCTCGCCGGCAGCCTGACCATGACTTTTTTTGTTTATGTTTTCGTCAACATCGGTATGGTCAGTGGCCTGCTGCCGGTGGTTGGGGTGCCGTTGCCATTCATTAGCTACGGCGGAACTTCGCTGGTGACATTGCTGTCAGCGTTTGGGGTTTTGATGTCGATTCATACGCATCGCAAGTGGATCGCACAGGTTTGAATAAGGTGAAGATGTCAATGCAAGTAATGCGCGGCTGGGCGACTCGGCATGCGACCTGGATGGGCCTGATCGGGCTGCTGGGTGCAACGCAAGAGGCGCAGGCCGGTGACTACGATGGCTCTCCCCAGGTTGCCGAATTTGTCGGTGAGCTGACCCGCGACTACGGTTTTGCCGGTGAGCAACTGATGGGCGTGTTTCGCGAAGCCCAGAAAAAGCAGGCGATCCTCGACGCCATCTCCCGGCCCGCCGAACGCGTCAAGCAGTGGAAGGACTATCGCCCGATGTTCCTCACTGATGCGCGCATCGCCCGCGGCGTGGATTTCTGGCGCCAGCACGAGGCGGTACTGGCCCGCGCCGAGCAGGAGTACGGCGTGCCGGCGCAGGTGATCGTCTCGATCATCGGCATCGAAACCTTCTACGGGCGCAACACCGGCAGCTACCGGGTGATCGATGCCTTGTCGACACTGGGCTTCGATTACCCGCCCCGCGCCGAGTTCTTCCGCAAGGAACTGCGCGAATTCCTGTTGCTGGCCCGCGAAGAGCAGGTCGACCCGCTGAGCCTCAAGGGCTCCTACGCCGGGGCGATGGGCTTGCCGCAGTTCATGCCGAGCAGCTTTCGCGCCTATGCGGTGGATTTCGACGGTGACGGGCACATCAATATCTGGAGCAACCCCGACGATGCCATCGGCAGCGTGGCCAGCTACTTCAAGCGCCACGGTTGGGTCGCCGGGGAGCCGGTGGTTATCCGCGCCGATGTCACGGGCGAGCGCGCCGACGAGGGCCTGACCCAAGGTATCGAACCGGTCAAGACCGTCGGGGAGTTGCGAGCGCTGGGCTGGTCGAGTCAGAATGCGCCACGCGACGACATGCCGGTGACGGCATTCCGCCTGGAAGGCGCAAATGGCCCTGAATACTGGATGGGCCTGAAGAATTTCTACGCAATCACGCGTTATAACCGCAGTGTGATGTACGCCATGGCCGTGCATCAGCTGTCAGATGAGCTGGTTCAAGCACGGGGCAACAAGTAATGCGGGTATCGCCGTTCAAAAAACCGCTCAAGCTGGTGGCGTTCGCCGCGTTGTCCTTGTTGCTAGCCAGTTGCTCCACCACCCCTAACCGTGCGCCGGCCAAGAAGGCGGGCGGTGCGGTGGTACGTGCCCAGCCGGGCCTGGACATCAACCGCGCGCACAAAGACGGCGCGCCGTGGTGGGATGTGGATGTGTCGAAAATCCCGGACGCCACGCCGACCCTGCACACCGGCCCGTACAAGGCCAACCCCTATACCGTGCTGGGCAAGAATTACTTCCCGCTGCAGGAATCCAAGACTTACGTGCAGTCGGGCACCGCGTCCTGGTACGGCACCAAGTTCCATGGCCAGAACACCGCCAACGGCGAAGTGTATGACCTGTATGGCATGAGCGCGGCCCACAAGACCCTGCCGCTGCCCAGCTATGTGCGCGTGACCAACCTGGACAACAATCGCACCGTGATCCTGCGGGTCAATGATCGTGGGCCGTTCTATTCGGACCGGATCATCGACTTGTCCTACGCGGCCGCCAAGAAACTCGGTTATGCCGAAACCGGCACCGCACGGGTCAAGGTCGAAGGCATCGATCCGGCGCAGTATTGGGCCCAGCGTGGCAAACCCGCGCCGTTGATGCTCAACGAACCGCCAACCCCGCAACCGCAAGTGACGGCCTCCACCGGCAAGATCGAGCAATGGACCCCGCCACCTGCGCAGCATGCGCCTGATACCGTGGTGGTACCTCACGCGGCAGCGGGCGCCTCCATGGCCGGTGGGCAATACCTGCAGGTCGGCGCTTTCGCCAACCCGGATGCGGCAGAACTGTTAAGGTCCAAGCTCAGCGGCATGGTCAGCGCGCCGGTCTTCATCAGTTCCATCGTGCGTAACCAGCAAACCTTGCACCGTGTACGCATGGGCCCTATCGGCTCGCCGAGCGAAGTGGCGCAAGTGCAGAACAGCGTGCGTCTGGCCAATCTGGGGCAACCCAGCGTGGTCACCGCAGAATAAGCAGTAACGGATTGATGGCTCAGACGCGCATGCGCGCTTGAACCCTGGTTGTTGGCTCGTTGAACAATAAAAACCCAGGGGCAAGGGGTGAGCGGGCAACCGAACACGTGACAGTCTGGAAGCGGGCTGTCTGAATAGTTTTGCCCGCGAGGGCAAGTTTCCATAAGCAATTTCGAGAGACGGATGAACATCACCACCTTAGCCAAACGTACGTGCCTGCTTATCTCGCTGATCATCACGCCAGCCGCCTGGGCGGTTGAAATGGTGCCGGCCTCCCCGCAACTGGCCGCCAAGTCGTGGGTCCTCATGGACGCCGCCAGTGGCAACGTGCTGGTCGAAAACGGCGGTGATGTACGCCTGCCGCCTGCCAGCCTGACCAAGCTGATGACCGCCTACATCGCGACCCTAGAAATCCGTCGCGGCCAGATCGGCGAAAACGACCCGGTTACCGTCAGCGAAAACGCCTGGCGTACCGGTGGTTCGCGGATGTTCATCAAGGTGGGTTCGCAAGTCACCGTGAGCGACCTGCTGCACGGCATCATCATCCAGTCCGGTAACGACGCCAGCGTCGCCCTGGCCGAGCACATCGCCGGCAGCGAAGACGCCTTCGCCGACATGATGAACAAAACCGCCGGTGAGCTGGGCATGACCAACAGCCACTTCATGAACCCGACCGGCCTGCCGAACCCAGAGCACTATTCGTCGGCTCATGACATGGCGATCCTGGCGCGCGCCATCATCCGCGTTGACCCGGTGCACTATGCGATCTACTCCCAGAAGGAATTCTTCTGGAACAACATCAAGCAGCCTAACCGCAACCTGTTGCTGTGGCGCGACAAGACCGTCGATGGCCTGAAGACCGGCCACACCGACGAAGCCGGCTACTGCATGGTGTCGTCCGCCGTACGTGATGGCCAGCGCCTGATCGCCGTGGTATTCGGCACCAACAGCGAGCAGGCCCGTGCGGCCGAGACGCAAAAACTGCTGACTTACGGCTTCCGCTTCTTCGAAACCCAGACCTTCTACCAGAAGGGTGCTGAGCTGGCGACCGCGCCGGTGTGGAAGGGCGCGACGTCGCAAGTCAAGGCCGGCCTGGCCGACGACCTGACCCTGACCATGCCTAAAGGCCAGCTGAAAAAGCTCGCCGCCAGCATGACCCTGAACCCGCAATTGGTTGCGCCAATCGCCAAGGGTGATGTGATCGGCAAGGTCGAAGTCAAGCTCGACGACAAGGTGGTGCACAGCGCCGACCTGATCGCGCTGGACGCTGTCGAGGAAGGTGGTATCTTCCGCCGCGTATGGGATAGCATCCGTCTATTCTTCTACGGCTTGTTCAACTGATTGTGTGCACCTGCAAAGCCCCGCGTTGATCCAACGCGGGGCTTTGCCCGTCGCCACGGCTTAGCGCTTACGAGGCTGTTCTGCCATGACCGATAAAGACGTAGAAGTAAAGGCGCCAAAGATCGAATTTCCTGTGACGGATTATCCCGTCAAGGTGATCAGCGATACCGGTGTCGGCCGCAAGGACAAGATTCTCGAGATCGTCAGGAAGCACGCGACGATCAACGACAACCGCGTGGACGAGCGCCAAAGCTCCACCGGCAAGTACACCACGATCCAGTTGCACATCGTTGCGACCGATCAAGACCAGCTCTACAACATCAACAGCGAACTGCGAGCCACCGGCTTCGTGCATATGGTGCTGTGATGTCGCAAGTCCTGGGCTTTCGCGAGCTCGGCCGGATGGCATACGAGCCGGTCTGGCATGCCATGCAGCGCTTTACCAATGAGCGCGGCACTTCGGCCCCGGATGAAATCTGGCTGGTAGAACACCCGCCGGTATTCACCCAAGGCCAGGCCGGCAAGGCCGAACACTTGCTGCTGCCGGGTGATATTCCGGTGGTGCAGGTCGACCGAGGGGGGCAAGTGACTTACCATGGGCCCGGTCAACTGGTGGCTTACCTGCTGCTGGACGTGCGCAAGCTGGGGTTTGGCGTGCGCGACCTGGTCAGCCGCATGGAGACGTGCCTGATCGAGCTGTTGGCCAGTTACGGCGTGACCGCCGTGGCCAAGCCCGATGCACCGGGTGTATACGTGGATGGCGCGAAAATCGCCTCCCTGGGGCTGCGCATTCGCCACGGTTGTTCCTTTCATGGCCTGGCCTTGAATGTGGACATGGACCTGGCGCCGTTCCGACGGATCAACCCGTGCGGTTACGCCGGGCTTGCGATGACCCAGTTGAGTGACCATGCAACATCCATAGAATTTGCCGAGGTAAGTGCCCGGCTGCGCGCGCAGCTCGTCAAACACCTCGACTATGCAGAGCAGACGACCCTGACGGGCGGAATCGATTGATATGACTACTGATGTTGTGCAAACCATGATCCCGACGCTGGACATCACTGAGCGTCCAGCCCCGGCCCCGCGTGCCAAGGTGGAAGCCGGCGTCAAGCTGCGCGGCGCCGAGAAGGTTGCACGCATCCCGGTCAAGATCATCCCGACCACCGAACTGCCGAAGAAACCTGACTGGATTCGCGTGCGCATCCCGGTTTCGCCGGAAGTCGACCGTATCAAGTCGCTGCTGCGCAAACACAAGTTGCACAGCGTATGCGAAGAAGCCTCCTGCCCGAACCTGGGCGAGTGCTTCTCTGGCGGCACCGCCACGTTCATGATCATGGGTGACATCTGCACCCGTCGCTGCCCGTTCTGCGACGTCGGCCACGGCCGTCCGAAGCCGTTGGACGTCAATGAGCCAGAAAGCCTGGCCATCGCCATCGCCGACCTGAAGCTCAAGTATGTGGTGATCACCTCGGTAGACCGCGACGACCTGCGTGACGGTGGTGCCCAGCACTTTGCCGACTGCATCCGCGAGATCCGCAAGCTGTCGCCGAACGTGATGCTCGAAACCCTGGTGCCGGACTACCGTGGCCGGATGGACGTCGCCCTGGACATCACCGCTGCCGAGCCGCCGGATGTGTTCAACCACAACCTGGAAACCGTGCCGCGCCTGTACAAGGCGGCGCGCCCGGGTTCGGACTACCAGTGGTCGCTGACCCTGCTGCAGAAATTCAAGCAGATGATGCCGCACATCCCGACCAAGTCCGGCTTGATGCTGGGCCTGGGTGAAACCGACGAAGAAGTCATCGAAGTCATGAAGCGCATGCGCGAACACGACATCGACATGCTGACCCTGGGCCAGTACCTGCAACCGTCCCGCAGCCACTTGCCGGTGCAGCGTTTCGTGCACCCGGACACCTTCGCCTGGTTCGCCGAGGAAGGCTACAAGATGGGCTTCAAGAACGTGGCCTCGGGCCCGTTGGTGCGGTCTTCGTACCACGCCGATGAGCAGGCCAAGCTGGTCAAGGCGAGCCTGGTTTCGTAAGCCGCTCCAGAATCAATGTGAAATGCGGGCTTGTGTGGGAGCTGGCTTGCCTGCGATAGCATCACCTCGGTGTCACTGATACACCGAGGCGCTTGCATCGCAGGCAAGCCAGCTCCCACATTTCGTTCTGCGTCATATAGGGAGAACCATGGATGACCGCCGCCGTACCTGCACTGCGCCCCGAAGGCACCCTCGGCCTGATCGCCCCCGCCGGCCCCGCCGCGCTGGATGTTGAAAAAGCCCGGCAATGGATGCGTGCCCGTGGCTACGACCTGCACATTTTCCCTGGTGTGCACGAGCGCGACGGCTACCTGGCCGGTAGCGATGAAGTGCGCCTGCGCGATTTGCATGCCGCCTTCGCCAACCCCGACATCGATGCCATCCTCTGCCTGCGTGGCGGCTATGGCACGCCCCGTTTGCTCGATGCGCTGGACTTTGACCTGCTGCGCGCCAACCCCAAGCCGTTTGTGGGCTACAGCGATATCACCGCCTTGCACCTGGCCATCAACCGCTATGCGGGCTTTGTGACGTTCCATGGCCCGATGCTCAATGCCGACCTGCTCGGTGGCAAACAGCCGCCCACCGAATCCTCTTTGTTCAGCCTGCTGCGTGGCCAACGGGGCGCCGGCAGTGTGCTGCCGCACCCGATGGCCTACCCGCTGACCACAATCGAGCCAGGTGTGGCTTGTGGGCGTTTGCTGGGCGGTAACTTGTCGATGATCGCCGCGGTCATGGGCACGCCTTACGAAATAGACGCTGATGGCATCATCCTGTTTATCGAAGACGTCAACGAACCGCTCTATCGCATCGACCGCCTGCTGACCCACCTGCGCCTGGCTGGCAAGCTGGCTCAAGTCGCTGGCGTGTTGGTAGGGGATGTGGCCGGTGTGGATAGCGCGGCATTGGCGCGTCTGCTGAAGCAGACCTTTGAGCCGCTGTGCATTCCAGTGCTGGCAGGCTGGCGCAGTGGGCATTGCGACCCGAACCTGACATTGCCGATGGGCGCCTTGGTGCGCCTGGATGCGGGGGAGCAGCGGGTGGTGTTGGAGCAGGATGTAGTGTTCAAGGCCTGATCGTTCCCACGCTCTGCGTGGGAATTCCTCCAGTGACGCTCTGCGTCACCCTCTTCAGCCGCCGACGCGGAGCGTCCAAGGCAGCGCTCCCACGCAGAGCGTGGGAGCGATCACTTCAGCGGTTCTGCAGCGATTCCAGCAATTTCACCGTCGGATACCCATCCGCCGGCCAGCCCAGCGCCTGCTGTGCAGCCCGAATCGCCTTGCGCGTGTTGGCGCCAATAATCCCGTCGGCATTACCCGCGTCATAGCCTTTGGCGCTGAGCGCCGTCTGCAGGTCTATGCGTTGCGAACGGCTCAGTGGCAGCTCATCTTTTGGCCAACTGCCCCGAATCACACCGCCGCCGCCAAATCGCTCCGACAGCAAACCAACCGCCAGTGCATAGGACGACGAATTGTTGTACTTGAGGATCGCGCGGAAGTTATCCAGCACCAGGAACGCCGGGCCACGGTAGCCGGCCGGCAGCAGCAGGGCGGCGGACAGCTGGTCGACATTGGCCGGCAGGCTCACGCCAGGCGGCAATTGGATGCCCAGTTGCAGCCATTGCGCCACGGTCTTGCGCACGCCGCCATCGGCCAGGCTGTAGTCGAAGCCCGACGGCAGCGGCTGTACTTCAACGCCCCACGGCTGGCCTTTCTGCCACCCCGAGCTTTGCAGGTAATGCGCCGTGGAGGCGAGGGCGTCGGACGGGCTGTTCCAGATATCGCGGCGACCGTCACCGTCGAAGTCCACGGCATGGGTGTTGTAGGTGGTCGGGATGAACTGGGTCTGGCCCATCGCCCCGGCCCAGGAACCTTTCATCTGGTCGGCCTGAATATCGCCATGCTGGATGATCTGCAGCGCTGCCAGCAACTGCGCTTGCGCAAAGGCCGGACGACGTCCTTCATAGGCGAGGGTGGCCAAGGAGCGGATCACCGAGTTATTGCCCTGGAAAGCGCCGAAGTTACTCTCCATGCCCCACACCGAGACCAGCGCCTGGCGGTCGACGCCATAGCGTTGCTCGATGCTTTGCAGAATATCGGCGTACTTGACCAGCAGTGCCTGGCCATTGCGCACGCGCACCGGCGACAGTGCTCCGTCGAGGTATTCCCACACTGGGCGGGAAAATTCGGGTTGGCTGCGGTCGGCGCGAATCACCGCCATATCAGGTGTGACGCCGGCAAAAGCGTTATCGAACACGGCCGCAGTGATCCCGGCCTGCAGCGCTTGCGCACGGAAGCCAGCTTGCCATTCGGCAAAGGTCTGGGTCGGCTGGATATCGAGATTGTCCACCGCCAACGGGGCCACCACGGCAGGCGCGATAGCCGGGGCCGTCTGGAGCTTGGGCAGGGGTTGAGCGTCCGCAGCGGTAGGTTTTTCGGCGCAGGCGACGAGCAGAATGAGGCTGGAGGCAGCGATCAATTGGCGCAGGTGCCAATGACGAGAAAGACGAGAGGGCATGCACAGGTCCAGGGGTTACAAATCAGGTACAGACCTTATCATGCCAGAGGGGCGCTTGCCTTCAGGCAGCCAGAAAGTAAGAAGCCTCCCAGCTATTAGACTGGAAGGCTTCGCGGCGGTAGCTGCCTTTGCCCTTGCCGGCGCGTTCCTGACGGCTGCGGAACAGTGGCTGGGCGATGATGGATTTGGCTTTGTTGGGGCCATGCTTGGATGGCTTTTTGCTCATGATGGATTCTCTCGCTTGGGGGTGGAATGCAGCGGTGCAAATCATCTGCCGAAGTGGGCCGGCTGTAAAGCCCGTCGATAGGTGGGAAATGTCGCAAATAAGCAGTGGGCAGAGTCAATGTGGGAGCTGTTGTACAGAAGGGTTTATTCGGCAGGCAACGCCAGGCGCTGGCCGGCCATCAACAGCGACAGACGGCTCAGGCTCATCCATGGCGAGCCGGCCGCCTGGCCCTTGATCTGTGCATCGATGCGCTGCGCTTCCAGCAACAGTTGCGCCCAGCGTTGCGCCGAGTGCCGTTGCAGGGCTTTGCTCATCAGGGGTTTGCGCTTGTCCCACACCGGTGGCCGGGCCTGGCTGAAGCATTTGTCCAGCGGTGTGCCCTGGCTGTATTGCAGCGCAATGTTCGCCAACACGCGCAGCTCACGGGCCAGGGCCCAGAGAATCACCGGGGGTTCCACCCCTTCGCCGCGCAGGCCTTCAAGCATGCGCAGGGCGTGGGCGGGCTCGCCGTTGAGGATGGCGTCCACCAGGCCGAACACATCAAAGCGCGCGCTATCGGCCACTGCGCCTTGCACGGTTTCGACGGTGATCTGCCCGTCTTCGGCCATCAGCTTGAGCTTTTCGATCTCCTGGGCGGCGGCAAGCAGGTTGCCCTCGACCCGAGCGGCGATCAGCTCCACGGCATCCTGTGTCGCAGCGAGACCTGATTGAGACAGGCGCTGACGAATCCACTGCGGCAACTGGTTGCTGTCCACCGGCCAGATCTGGATGAACTGAGTCTGTGGACCTTCAACCAGAGCCTTGCCCCACTTGGTTTTCTGCGCGCTGCCGTCGAGCTTGGGCAGGCTGACCAGCAACACGGTGTCTTCGGCGGGGCGCGAGCAGTATTCCATCAACGCCGCCGCGCCTTTATCGCCCGGCTTGCCCGAGGGCAGGCGCAGTTCCAGCAGGCGTTTCTCGGCAAACAGCGACATGCTCGCGCCAGCTTGCAGCAGCGTGCCCCAGTCGAAACTGGCGTCGGCACTGAAGACCTGGCGTTCATCGAAGCCTTGTTGGCGTGCGGCGGTGCGAATAGCGTCGGCCGCTTCCTGGCACAGCAGCGGGTCATCACCGCTGACGATATAGACAGGCGCAAGGCCACCTTGCAGGTGCTTGGCGAGTTGGGCGGGGGCAAGTTTCATAGGCGGGGCGAACGGGGCGCCAGGGGCGCCCCGTCTGGCTTACTCGACAGGGACTTCAACAGGCGACTGTTTCGGTGTGTTGTCTTCATATTCCTGCGCGGCTTTCAGGGCGTCGGCGTCAGCCTTGGCTTTGTTGTCGGCCACTTGCTGCAGCTCAGCCAGTTTTTCCGGGGTGAGCATTTGCAGGCGAGTCATCATGCGCTGGATCAGCTCACGACGCATTTCCTTGCGCACCTGGATGGTCTCGGAGTCCGAACCCACCAGGTTGTTGCCATCGTGGCTCACCACTTTCTGCACCTGGATCTTGTCACCCATCAACGGCAACTGATCACGGCCTTGTATTTCGAACATCAGCGCTGTGTTCAACTCGACGTCGGACGCACGGCCAGCACTGGCGTAGCTGATATTGCGCTGGGTTTCTCGCTCATCCGTCAGGATCAGTTTGTAGGTTGCGCCGTTGTACACGTGCACACCGCTGTTTTCCAGGGTCTGGCGCAGCTGGGTGACGGTTTCGCCGTAGGCGTTGCGGGCGCTGACGTCGAGTTCCTTGAGCGACAGCTCATTGGTGCCGGTGCCGCGCAGCTGGAAGCCGCAAGCGCTCAACAGCACGGCAAGGCCCATAACCAGCAGATTGCGTTTGATCATTTTGTTGCTCCCCTTGAAACCAGGTGGGCCTTATCGGGCCCTAAAGGTTTAGTTCGGCGCGGGGCCAAGCCCCGCGCCCGATCCGATTTAGCTGGCGACGATATTGACCAGTTTGCCGGGCACCACGATCACCTTGCGGATGGTCAGGCCTTCGGTAAAGCGCAGCACGTTCTCATTGATACGTGCAGCTGCTTCAACCTCTTCACGGCTGGCGCTGGCCGGCATGTCGATCTGGCCACGCAGTTTACCGTTAACCTGGATGACCAGTTGCAGCGTGTCCTGTACCAGGGCGCTGTCATCCTGCACCGGCCAGGCGGCATCGATGACGGCACCGCTGTGGCCCAGACGGCTCCACAGTTCATGGCTGATGTGCGGCGTGATCGGCGCGAGCAACAGGGTAACTGTTTCCAGGCCTTCCTGGATCAGCGCACGATCTTGTTCGGTCGCCTGCGAGGCTTTTTCCAGCACGTTCATCAGCGTCATCACCTGGGCGATGGCGGTGTTGAATTTGTGGTTCTGCCCAACGTCCTGGCTGGCCTGGCGGATAGCCAGGTGGATGCTGCGGCGAACGGCTTTCTGCTCGTCGTTCAACGCGCCGATATCAAGCTTGCCCGGCAGGCCCTGGCTGACATGAGCGTGGGCCAGGCGCCAGACACGCTTGAGGAAACGATGCGAGCCTTCGACGCCCGAGTCGGACCATTCGGCGCTCATGTCAGGCGGCGAGGCGAACATCATGAACAGGCGGCAGGTGTCGGCGCCGAACTGATCGATCATCGACTGTGGGTCGACGCCGTTGTTCTTGGACTTGGCCATTTTCTCGGTGCCACCGATTTCCACCGGCAGGCCGTCGGCTTTCAACTTGGCGCTGATGACTTTGGCCTTGCTGTCACGCTCAAGCTCGACATCCGCCGGGTTGAACCAGGTGTAGGCGCCATTGGCTTCGCGGCGATAGTAAGTGTCGGCGATCACCATGCCCTGGGTCAGCAGGTTCTTGAACGGCTCATCGGAGCTCACCAGGCCTTCGTCACGCATCAGCTTGTGGAAGAAGCGCGCGTACAGCAGGTGGAGGATGGCGTGTTCGATGCCACCGATGTACTGATCCACTGGCAACCAATGGTCGGCTGCGGATTTCTCCACCAGGCCGCCTTCATAGTGCGGCGAGGCATAACGAGCGTAATACCACGAGGACTCGACGAAGGTGTCCATGGTGTCGGTTTCACGCTTGGCCGGCGCGCCGCATTTAGGGCAGCTGCACTCGTAGAACTCGGGCATGCGCGCCAACGGCGAGCCAGCACCATCCGGCACCACGTCTTCTGGCAGCACGACCGGCAGTTGGTCTTCCGGTACCGGCACGTCACCGCAGGTTTGGCAGTGGATGATCGGGATCGGGCAACCCCAGTAGCGCTGGCGGCTGATGCCCCAGTCACGCAGACGGAACTGGGTGCGCGAGGCACCGAGGTTTTTCTTGATCAGGGCCACTTCCATGGCGTCGAACGCGCCCTGGAAGTCCAGGCCGTCGAATTCGCCGGAGTTGATCAGCGTGCCGTGCTCGCCGTAGGCGTCTTGCCACGGAGCGGGGTTGGTATCACCCGAGCTGGTACGCACGACCGACTTGATAGGCAGGCTGTACTTGGTGGCGAATTCGAAATCGCGCTCGTCGTGGGCCGGCACGGCCATGACGGCGCCATCGCCGTAGTGCATCAATACGTAGTTGGCGACCCAAACCGGCAGTTTCTCGCCGGTCAACGGGTGCTCGACGAACAGGCCGGTCGGCAGGCCTTTTTTCTCCTGGGTGGCGACGTCGGCTTCGGCCACGCTGCCGCCTTTGCATTCAGCGATGAACGCCTGCAGCTCAGGGTTGTTCTGTGCGGCCTGGGTGGCCAGCGGGTGTTCGGCGGCCACGGCGACGTAGGTCGCGCCCATCAGGGTGTCGGGGCGGGTGGTGAACACCTTGAGTGCGCCGGCTTCGCCGATGGAGTCGACGTTGTACGGGAACTGCACTTCCATGCCCTTGGATTTGCCGATCCAGTTGCGCTGCATGGTCTTGACCTGTTCAGGCCAGCCCGGCAGATCGTCAAGGCTCGACAACAGTTCATCCGCGTAGGCGGTGATCTTGAAGTAGTACATCGGGATTTCGCGCTTTTCGATCAGCGCGCCGGAACGCCAGCCGCGACCGTCGATGACCTGTTCGTTGGCCAGTACGGTCTGGTCGATCGGGTCCCAGTTCACGGTGCCGCTTTTTTTGTAGATAACACCTTTTTCGAACAGGCGCGTGAACAGCCATTGTTCCCAGCGGTAGTAATCCGGCTTGCAGGTGGTGACCTCGCGGGACCAGTCCACCGCCAGGCCCAGGCTGCGCAACTGGGTCTTCATGTAGGCGATGTTTTCGTAGGTCCACTTGGCGGGCGCCACGTTGTTTTTCATCGCGGCGTTTTCTGCCGGCATGCCGAAGGCGTCCCAACCCATGGGTTGCAGCACGTTCTTGCCGAGCATGCGCTGGTAGCGCGAAATCACGTCGCCGATGGTGTAGTTGCGCACGTGCCCCATGTGTAGCTTGCCGCTGGGGTAAGGGAACATCGATAGGCAGTAGTAAGTCTCCTTGCCTGGCTGTTCACTGACTTCAAAGGACTTTTGCTCGTCCCAGAAGGTTTGGGCGGCATTTTCTATTTCACGGGGCTGATATTGTTCGTGCATGGCTACTTTTGAACTGGATAGGGGTGGCCTAATCCTCTTCGGTGCACTGTCCGGGTTGTTCGACACCAAGAAGCGGCGCGTCCGTGCCCAAACCCTGCGGGAAGTGGAGTTACAGGAAGCGCCGTAGCATACATGACCCCACTCTATCGAGGGAAACCCTGATTGCGCGCCAAGGGCCGTCTGTCGCGGCACCGGGCAGGCGCAGCAACGGGGGCTACGCTGTTTAGTGGGGAGCAAGTATTTCTTCAATGAGGTGAGGGGATGGTTGAATCGCAGCGAACTTTAACGAAACCGCAGTTGTATGAAGGATTGATCGACCGTTTGGGTCGGGCATTGGACGCCGCAAGAACCGCAGGCCGATTGCGTGATGAACGGCCTCTGGAGCTGGAGTTGCGAGGCTTGAGCCTGGCGGAGCTTGAATTGATCAAGAACTATCTGGCGTTGAATCACGACCGCGCCTCCCATGGGCAGGCTTCCCCGCCTGCTCATTCGGCCAAGGTCATCTGGCTCAAAGACCTGGCGACCGGCCGCGGGCCAGAGAACTTCCGCTCCGTGCGGTGCAAGTGAGCCCCGCGTTATCCGTTAGCGTTATCAAAATGTTGTCGGTAAGGATTGTTGCAAAACCCCGATGCATCTAGGCTTCGGGCATCTTTGGAGATGCCCGATGCCTTTTCGTTATTTCATTAAACAACTGTTGTTGCCGCCCGGTATTTTTCTGCTGTTGTTGGCGTGTGCCTGGTGGTTTCGCCGCAGCCGTCCGCGCCTGGCGGGCTTGTGCTTTGCCCTGGGGCTGGGCGGAATGTGGTTGATCAGCCTGCCAGTGATGGTGCAATGGGGCGCCCGTGCCCTGGAGACAGAGCCGCCTTTGGTCCGGGAAGACTGGGCCACCCTGGCCCAGCGTGCCGATGCGATTGTGGTGCTGGGCTCGGGGCGCGAGCGTGGAGATATTGCGTGGGGCAGCGACCAGCCCACCGGTATTGGCCTGGAACGTGAGCGTTTTGCCGCGCGGCTGGCCAAGGCATCCGGTTTGCCAGTGCTGACCAGCGGCGGCTTGCACTACGGCACGCCGCCCAGTGAGGCCGAGCTGATGGCCGTGTCGATGCAGGATGACTTCGGTGTCACCGTGCGCTGGAAAGAAGAGCGCAGCCGTACTACCTGGGAAAACGCCCAGATGAGCGCCGAGATTTTGTTGCCGCAAGGCATCAAGCGTGTAGTGGTAGTGACCCAGGCCTGGCACATGCCGCGTTCGGTGTGGAGTTTTGAAAAGGCCGGCTTCACCGTGGTGCCGGGGCCGGTGGGCTTTTTGGGTGTCGACCATGGCCGACCGCTGGGTGGCTGGATGCCGGAGGTCAAGGCGGTGTGGCAAAGCGGGCAGTTGATCAATGAAGCGGTGGGGCAGGTGGGGTATCGGTTGTTCTACCGGTAGGCGCAACACAGGAGGTCAAATGTAGGAGCTGGCTTGCCTGCGATGGCGGTGGGTCAGTGAGCACTCAGGGCACTGATACACCGCCATCGCAGGCAAGCCAGCTCCCACAGGTCAGACCGTTTTGGCCATCCGAGCAGCCAACAGCGCCCAGCCAAAGAGCAGCACACACACAATGATCAACGGCCACGAACGCCATTGCAGGTACGGCGTGAGGTTATGCATCGGCACCACCTCCCCATAGAGAATGCCGCGCTCGAACTGCGGGATCTGCGCGGTGATCTGCCCAAACGGGTTGATCAGCCCGGTCACGCCGTTGTTGGTGGCGCGGATCATCCAGCGGCCAGCCTCCAGCGCACGCATTTGCGCCATTTGCAGGTGCTGCAGCGGGCCGATGGAGCGGCCGAACCAGGTGTCGTTGCTGATAGTCAGCAGCAGGTCGCTCTGGGCCGACAGGCCGGCGGCGAATTCGGGGTACACCACTTCATAGCAAATGAACGGCGCAATCTGATAACCCTTGGCCTGCAGCATGGCCTGGTCAGAAGGGCCGCGGGCGAAGTCCGACATGGGCAGGTCGAAGAAGGCAATCAGCCCGCGCAGCATGTCCTGCAGCGGAACGTACTCGCCAAACGGCACCAGTTTTTGCTTGAGGTAGGTGCCGTCGCCTTCGCCGACCACGGTGATGCCGTTGAAGTAGCGCTTCTGGTGGTGCACTTCCTGGCGAATCGGTACCCCGGTGATCAGCGCACTGTCCCGGTCGGCGGCAAACTTGCCCATCATGCCCAGGTAGCCCTCCACGGACTCCTTGAGCACCGGCACGGCAGTTTCCGGCCAGACCAGCAGGTCGACGCGCTTGGAGCTCAGGCTCATGTCGCGGTACAGCGCCAACTGTGCATTGAGCTGGTCCGGGTCCCACTTCATGCTTTGCTCGACGTTGCCCTGAATCGCAGCCACGCTCAGGGGCGCACCAGACGGCGATGTCCAGGCGTGATGCTTGAGTGCCAGGCCAATCGCCCAGGGCGCAACCAGCAATAACAGGCCCGCGCCGATGAAGGCATTGCGCTTGCTGGCCAGCAGGCGCGGCAGGTTGCACAGCAATGCGGCAGTGAGCGCGAGGGCGAAGGAAATCAGCCACATCCCACCCAATGGCGCGAGGCCGGTCAACGGCCCATCGAGTTGACTGTAACCGGAGTACAACCACGGGAAGCCGGTAAGGAACCAGCCACGAAAGGCTTCCTGGCCGACCCACAACGCGGCGAACGTCAATGCATCCGCCAGTGGTGCTTCGTTACGGCGCAACCAGCGCGCCCATAGCCAGGCGGGCAGGGCAAAGAACCAGGCGATGGCGGCGGTGAACAGCAGCATCAGGAACCCCGCCAGCAGCACCGAAGCGCCGCCGAAGTGGTGGATGCTGTAGTAGATCCAACTGGTGCCGGCACCAAACAGGCCGAAGCCGAAACACCAGCCACGGCCCAGGGCCTGGCGGGGTGTCAGCTCCCGCAGGCCGATATAGAACAGGCCGACCGCTACCAGCGCCAACGGCCAGATATCGAACGGCGCCAGCGCCAGGGTTGTGATGGCGCCGGCCACCACGGCCAGCAAGTTACCGGGCCAGCCGGGTGAGGTGAGACGGCGCATGTCAGTCCTTAGCGGGCGATGGGTGTCAAACGGATCAGATGGATACGACGGCTATCAGCATTGAGGATGCGGAAGCGATAGGCGCCGATCTCGGTGGTTTCATTACGCTTGGGCAGGTGCCCGAACGCACTCATCACCAGGCCGCCGACGGTGTCGAACTCATCGTCCGAAAACTCGCTGTCGAAGAACTCGTTGAAGTTCTCGATGGGCGTCAGCGCCTTGATCAGGAAGTCACCGCTGGGCAGCGGCTTGATGTAGCTGTCTTCTTCGACGTCGTGCTCGTCTTCGATGTCGCCGACGATCTGCTCCAGCACGTCCTCGATGGTGACCAGGCCGGCCACGCCGCCGTATTCGTCAATCACAATGGCCATGTGATTGTGGTTGGCGCGGAACTCGCGCAGCAGCACATTCAGGCGCTTGGACTCCGGCACGAAGGTGGCCGGGCGCAGCAGGTCCTTGATGTTGAAGCTGTCGCCATTCTCCTTGAGGATCAACGGCAGCAGGTCCTTGGCGAGCAGGACACCCATGACGTCGTCATGGCTTTCACCGATCACCGGGTAGCGCGAATGCGCCGAGTCGATCACGGCCGGGAGGAATTCCCGTGGGGTCTGGGTCGCCTTGATGCTGATCATCTGCGAGCGCGGGACCATGATGTCACGTACTTGCAGATCAGCCACCTGGATGGCGCCCTCGACGATGGCCAGCGCTTCGCTGTCCAGCAACTTGTTCTGGTGTGCATCGCGCAGCAGCTCCAAGAGCTCCTGGCGGTTTTTCGGCTCGTGGGCAAAAGCCTGGGTCAGTTTACCCAGCCATGACTTCTGCCCGTTGCTCGATCGGTCTTCGCTCATAGCGATTACTCTAAATCCTTTGATGTGACAGTTGAGTGTTGATCAGCTTTCGTCGTCTGCATATGGGTCGCGGTGACCCAGTTCTGCAAGCAACGTTCGTTCCAGTGCTTCCATTTCCTCGGCTTCGTCATCGTCTATATGGTCGTAACCCAAGAGATGCAAGCAGCCGTGGATGACTAGATGGGCCCAATGGGCCTCAAGTTCCTTGCCTTGTTCCGCCGCTTCTCGCTCGACCACCGCGACGCAGATCACCAGGTCGCCCAACAGCGGGATATCCAGCAATTCGTCGGGCACGTCGGCGGGGAAGGACAGCACGTTGGTCGCGTAGTCTTTCTGGCGCCAGGTGTGGTTCAGCTCACGGCCTTCGGCCTCGTCCACCAGACGAATGGTCAGCTCCGAGTCAGCGGTGCGCTGGCGCAAAGCCAGTTCACACCATTGGCGGAACTGGGCTTCGCTGGGGGCGGGCGCGTCGGTGGCCAGCTGCAGGTCGAGCTCAAGCATCGTGGCGAGCGTCCTTGGCGGGCGCGTCGTCGCGGTGTTCGAAACGCTCATAGGCTTCGACAATGCGCTGCACCAGCGGGTGGCGCACCACGTCCTTGGGCATGAAGTGCGTGAAGCTGATACCCGGCACGTCCTTGAGCACCTCGATCACCTGGCCCAGGCCCGACTTGGTGCCCTTGGGCAGGTCGACCTGGGTGATGTCGCCCGTGATCACGGCAGTGGAGCCGAAACCGATACGGGTGAGGAACATCTTCATCTGCTCGACGGTGGTGTTCTGGCTTTCGTCGAGAATGATGAAGCTGTTGTTGAGCGTACGGCCACGCATGTAGGCCAGCGGGGCGATCTCGATCACCTGGCGCTCGATCAGCTTGGCCACGTATTCAAAACCGAGCATCTCGTACAGCGCGTCGTAGAGCGGGCGCAGGTACGGGTCGATCTTCTGGGCCAAGTCGCCGGGCAGGAAACCGAGCTTTTCGCCGGCCTCGACCGCTGGGCGCACCAGCAGGATGCGCCGCACTTGCTCGCGCTCCAGGGCGTCGACGGCGCAGGCCACCGCGAGGTAGGTCTTGCCGGTACCGGCCGGGCCGATGCCGAAGTTGATGTCGTTGCCCAGGATTTCCTTGACGTACTTCTGCTGATTCAAGCCGCGTGGGCGAATCATGCCTTTTTTGGTACGCAAGGCCACGCTGGCTTCGGCCACCGGGTTATTGGCCAGGTCTTCCACAGCCGACTCCTGCAGGTACAGGTGCACGGTCTCCGGCGACAGCTCGCTACCCTTGGTTTCGCGGTAGAGACGGCGCAGCAGGTTTTCTGCAGACGTGGTGTGTTGGGGTTCACCAATGAGCTCGAACTGATTGCCGCGGTTGCGGATCTCGATGCTCAGGCGTTGTTCGATCAGGCGCAGGTGCTCGTCGAACTGTCCGCACAGGTTGGCGAAACGGCGAGCCTCAAAAGGCTCGAGGATAAAACGATGGGGTTCTGCTATGGGTGCGTTCAAGGTTGCTTTTAGCCGCCCTTTGGCTGATGAGGTGAGAGAGAGAATAACGCCAGGCGCTGGTGTGCGAAAGCACTTAAATAGCCTGGCCCCACTCTCGATAACCCTGAAGAACCCCTGTGGGAGCTGGCTTGCCTGCGATAGCGGTGGGTCAGTTGGCACATTGGGCACTGATACATCGCTATCGCAGGCAAGCCAGCTCCCACATTTTGATCTTCATCCGGTCAGCGAGATCAGTTGATCAACGAGCCACGCAACGAGTGTGGCTGCGCCGCATCAATGTGCACATCGGCAAACTGGCCGATCAGCGTGGGATTGTCACAGCGGAAGTTGACGATTCGGTTGTTCTCGGTACGACCCTGCAATTCACCCGGGTCTTTCTTCGAATAATCGGTCACCAGAATGCGCTGGATCGAACCGACCATTTGTCGGCTGATTTCGAAGCCCTGCTGATTGAGGCGATGTTGCAGCGCGTTCAAACGCTCTTTTTTCAACGCCTCCGGGGTTTCATCCAGCAGGTCGGCAGCCGGAGTGCCTGGGCGCTGGCTGTAGACGAACGAGTAGGAGAAGTCGAAACCCACGTCTTCGATCAGCTTCATGGTCTGCTGGAAGTCTTTCTCGGTTTCGCCCGGGAAGCCGACGATAAAGTCCGAGCTGATGCAAATGCCTGGCACGGCGGCGCGAAGTTTGCGCAGTTTGGATTTGTATTCCAGTGCGGTGTGGTTGCGCTTCATCGCCGAGAGAATGCGGTCCGAACCCGATTGCACCGGCAAGTGCAGGTGCTTGACCAGCTCTGGTACTTCGGCGTGGGCCTGGATCAGGCTGTCGGAAAACTCCAGCGGGTGCGAGGTGGTGTAGCGGATGCGCTCGATGCCATCAACGGCGGCGACCACGCGGATCAATTCCGCCAGGTCGGCCAGGCGGCCGTCATCGGTCTGGCCACGGTAGCCGTTGACGTTCTGGCCCAGCAGGGTCACTTCGCGCACGCCGTTTTCAGCCAGGTGGATGATTTCCGACAGCACATCGTCAAACGGCCGGCTGACTTCTTCGCCACGGGTGTAAGGCACCACGCAGAAGGTGCAGTACTTGCTGCAGCCTTCCATCACCGACACATAGGCGCTCGGCCCATCGATGCGCGGTTCGGGCAGATGGTCGAATTTTTCGATTTCGGGGAACGACACGTCAACCTGCGGCAGCTTGGTGATACGTGCGGCGTCGATCATCTCTGGCAGACGGTGCAGGGTTTGCGGGCCGAACACCACATCGACATAGGGCGCGCGGTCGCGGATCGCAGCGCCTTCCTGGCTGGCCACGCACCCGCCGACGGCGATCACCATGTCCGGGTTGGCCAGTTTCAATTCGCGCCAGCGGCCCAGCTGCGAATACACACGGTCCTGGGCCCGCTCGCGGATCGAGCAGGTATTGAGCAAAATCACGTCGGCATCTTCGGCGCGGGCAGTGACTTCCAGGGCCTGGTGTTCGCCCAGCAAGTCGACCATGCGCGAGCTGTCGTACTCGTTCATCTGGCAACCGTGGGTTTCGATGTAAAGCTTCTTGGCCATGGGAATCGTCAACTGGTGGTAAAGAACCGCGCATTATAGGGGGGCATGCCCATTGGTTCCTAGCGCTGTGCATCGGGTGCCATGCTATAGTTCGCGCCCTCTTTTATATCCCCATGTGTTGTTCGCCCACCATGACCAAACGTGAAGCTCCAATCTATAAGGTGATTTTCCTCAACCAGGGCCAGGTGTTCGAAATGTACGCCAAGCAGATCTATCAAAGTGATCTGTGGGGCTTCCTGGAGGTGGAAGAGTTCGTCTTTGGCGAGCGCACCCAGTTGGTGGTCGATCCGGGCGAAGAAAAGCTCAAGGCCCAGTTCGAAGGGGTAGTGCGCAGCTTTGTGCCCATGCATTCGATTGTGCGCATCGATGAAGTCGAGCGCTTGGGGACGCCGAAGATCAGTGAAGCTCGGGGCATGAGCAATGTGATGCCGTTTCCGATGCCGATGCCTGAGAAGTAGGGCTTTAGACCGAGGGGGGGTCTATCGCAGGCAAGCCAGCTCCCACACTCGACCGCGTTTCAATGCTGGAATGCAGTCACTGTGGGAGCTGGCTTGCCTGCGATAGCGATGTAAGGTCTACAAAAAATCAGGGAAGGGGTGAGAACGGCGAACGCCCATCAGCACTCTGCAATTCCTGCAGGTAGTTGCGGAAAATCTGCCCTAGCACCTGGGTCGCCACTTCCAGTTCATCGCGCTGCATGTGCTCGGCGACTTCGTCGGCAGTGTCCAGTGCGTCTTCGGCGCCGTTGACCGCGGCCATTTTCAGCACGATGTACGCCTGGACGTTGTTGGCCGGCACGCCTTCGCCTTTGAAGAACATGTTGCCCAACTGGTATTGCGCCTGGGCGTGGCCCTGCAACGAGGCTTTCTCGAAGTAGCTCAACGCTTTGTTGAGGTCAACGGCCGGGTTCTTGCTGTCGTGGTAGTACTCGCCCAACTCGTATTGTGCTTGCGCATCCCCTTCCTCGGCCTGTTTCTGGCACGCGCTCAGGGCTTCGGCCTGGCTCTCTGGCTGGGTATTGAGGGTGCAACGACCCATCGCTGGGATTAACAACGAGTTGCCGCCGGCCTGGGCATGTGCCAGTAGCGGTTGAAGGAGCAACAGGCAGCCCAGAACCAGGGTGCGGCCGGTGCGTTTCATGGGAATCGACTTACCTCTGACGGGGCGCGCGGACCCTCGAGGGAGTCCAATAAGCGCGCATTATGAAATAAGCAGGCCTCTGCTTACAAAGTCTTTACTCGTTTTTCTGCTGCTTGGGCAAGTTATCTGCCGGATTGCAGGGCAATTCTCGAAAAAACCAGGAATTCTCTGTAAGCAAAGTAGAAAATCTGACGCTGCCAGGGGCAACGTCAGAGGTTGCCGTCACTTATTTCAGGGCCGCGAACGCGCGCTCGGCAGCATCCAGGGTCAATTTCAGTTCGGCTTCGCCATGGGCGATCGAAGTGAAGCCAGCTTCAAAGGCGCTCGGTGCCAGGTACACGCCGCCTTCGAGCATCAGGTGGAAGAAGCGCTTGAACAGCTCGGCATCGCTGCCCATCACGTCATCGAAGGTGACGATATCGTCGGCGCCGCTGAAGTACAGGCCGAACATGCCACCGGCCTGGGTGGTCACAAACGGGATGCCGGCGGCATCGGCGCGCTGTTGCAGGCCGTCGAGCAGGCGTGTGGTGTAGTCGGTCAGCTCGGCGTGGAAGCCCGGGCGGCTGATCAGGCGCAGGGTGGTCAGGCCGGCGGCCATTGCCAGCGGGTTACCCGACAAGGTGCCTGCCTGGTAGACCGGGCCGAGCGGGGCGATGTGTTGCATGATCTCGCGCTTGCCGCCGAAGCAGCCTACCGGCATGCCGCCGCCGATGATCTTGCCGAAGGTGCTCAGGTCTGGCGTGACGCCGTAGTAAGCCTGGGCGCCACCGAGGGCGACCCGGAAACCGGTCATCACTTCGTCAAAAATCAGCACCACGCCATGCTTGTCGCACTGCTCGCGCAGGCCCTCAAGAAAACCCGGGGCCGGTGGAACGCAGTTCATGTTGCCGGCGACTGGCTCGACGATGATGCAGGCAACGTCCTGGCCGACTTCGCTGAGCATCTGCTCGACGGCCGCGAGGTCGTTGAACGGCAAGGTCAGGGTGTGCTTGGCGAACGCCGCAGGTACACCAGCAGAATTGGGTACGCCTTGGGTCAGCGCGCCGGAGCCGGCTTTTACCAGCAGGCTGTCGGAGTGACCGTGGTAGCAGCCTTCGAACTTGATGATGTTGTCGCGGCCGGTGAAACCACGGGCCAGGCGGATCGCGCTCATGGTGGCTTCGGTGCCGGAGCTGACCATGCGCACCATTTCCATAGACGGCACGATCGAGCAGACCAGGTCGGCCATCTCGGTTTCCATCGCGGTCGGGGCGCCGTAGGACAAGCCGTGCTGCAGTTGCTGGCGCACCGCGTCCAGCACGTCCGGATGGCTGTGGCCGAGGATCATCGGGCCCCAGGAGCCGACATAGTCGACATAGCGCTTGTCGTCTTCATCGGTGACGTAGGCGCCTTCGGCATGCTTGAAGAACAACGGCGTGCCGCCCACGCTCTTGAACGCACGCACAGGGGAGTTCACACCGCCGGGGATGTGTTTCTGGGCGTTGGCAAACAGGGTTTCGGAACGGGACATGATCGGGCTCTCTAAACTGAAGATTTAAGAAGGTCGTTGAATGCACGGGCGCGGCGGGTGACTTCCTGGGTGCTGTCGGCACCGAACAGGCCATGGACCACGGCGAGCAGGTCGGCCCCGTGGGCCACCAGCGGCTCGGCGTTTTCCAGGGTGACGCCGCCGATTACGCAGATCGGCAGGTGCAGGCGCTTGCGGGCCTGGGCCAGCATGTCAACGGTGGCGGCGGGTGCGCCGGGTTTGGTCGTGGAATTGAAGAAGCGGCCGAAGGCGACGTAGCTGGCGCCTTCTTTGGCGGCCTGTTCGGCCAGTTCGATCTGGCTGTGGCAGGTGGCGCCGATGATCGCCTTGGCGTCGAGCAGTGCCCGGGCCGAGGTCAGCGGACCGTCAGTCTGGCCCAGATGTACGCCGACGCCCAGTCGCGCGGCCAGTTCGGCATCGTCGTTGATGATCAATTGAGTCTTGTAGCGCGAGCACAGTTCATAGAGCTTTTCGGCTTCACGCAGGCGCCGTGCCTCGTCGCTGCTTTTGTCGCGGTACTGCAACAGGGTGACGCCACCGTCCAGCGCCGCCTCGACGTAGGCGAGGAATTTGCCGGCCAACAGCTGGCTGTCGGTAATGGCGTAAAGGCCGCGTAGTTTCATCGGGCAAACCCCTTGCTGACGAGCGATAAGTTACGAGCAGAAATCCAGCGGCAATCGGCGCGGCACGAACTGGCCCTGGCCGAGTTGTTCGGCATCACGCAGGGTACGCCACGTGTAGTTGAGGGCCGATTGCACGGCGCTGGCCAAACCTTCACCCTGGGCAATGCGCCCGGCCAGCGCACTGGCCAAGGTGCAACCCGAGCCGTGATAACTGCCGGGCAAGCGCTGGCAGGTAAAGGTCTGGCGCGTGCCGTCGCGGCTGTACAGGCGATTGTGCACTTCGTGCTCATCGCCATGGCCGCCGGTGATGAGCAGGTGCTTGATGTACGGCAGCAGCTTGTCGGCGCAGTCGTCGGCGCTGCCGTCGGGCAGTTCCGCGAGGATGCGCGCTTCTGGCAGGTTGGGGGTGGCGATCAATGACAGGGGCAGCAGCCGCTCGCGCATCGCATAACCGACCTCGTCCTTGCCCAGGCTACCGCCGCCGCCGGCGCGCAGCACCGGGTCGCAGACCACCGGCAAATGCGGGTGCGCCTGCAGCAGCTCGACCACGGTGTCGACCATCGCAGTGGAGCCGAGCATGCCCAGCTTGACCGCCGCGACTTCAGAGTCGCCGAGCACGGCATTGGCCTGGGCCAGTACCCACTCACGGTCAAGCACGCGGAAATCACTGACATTGACGGTGTTCTGCACGGTCAGCGCGGTGACGGCCGGGGCCGCGTGGCAACCCTGGGCGAGCAGGGCTTCGATATCTGCCTGCAGGCCGGCGCCACCACTGGGATCGTGGCCGGAGAGACAGAGGACAACGGGGCGAGAACTGTAGATATTCATGGTGCGCGAGCTTACCACCAAACGCTTTTTGCGTGGCTGCCTGGCGATGGCAGAAGTTTGCTGCTGCAGCGTCGCTTTGCGTGGCCGAACGCTGCAACGCAGTGGTCTGAAAGCATTGCGCTAGAGCTGTTCTAAAAAAAGTTCCGGCAGTGGCTAATGGCTTTTACTGGCTATGCTAAAGTGCATCCCAATAACTTACTGTATCGCCGGTGTACGTCTTCTCAAAAGGAATGGGGGGCTTTTGACACAACCGGACCAGGCTACGCTGGGGCTCTATGCGCTATTTGCTGATGTTTATATTGTGCGGGCTACCGATGCTCGCCGGCGCTGTCGAGTTCAACCAGGACACGCGCAGCCTCCCGTTGGGCCGGGTCATGCAAGTGCTCGAAGACCCAACCGATGCCCTCACCATCGCCGATGTCAGTTCCCCCGCCTATGCCGCCCAATTCAAGACCCACGACAAAGACACGCTCAATGCCGGCTATTCACGCTCGGTGTTCTGGCTGAAGGTCAACCTGCACTACACCGCCAAAGATCCCCGCGCACCACGCACCTGGTTTCTGGAACTGGCCTACCCGCCGCTCAATCGCCTGGACCTCTACCAGAACGACGGCACCGGCCACTACCGCCTCACCGCCCGCACCGGCAGCGCATTGCCTTTTTCCAGCCGTGAGGTGAGCCAGAGCAACTACCTGTTCAAGCTCAGCTTCTTGCCCGACCAGCAACAAACCGTCTACCTGCGCTTGCAAAGCCAAGGCTCGATCCAGGCACCGCTGACGTTGTGGGCGGGCACTGCCTATATGGAAGAGCAACCGTTGCGTTTGTACGTGCTCGGCGCCATCTACGGTGTGTTGCTGGGCATGCTGATCTACAACCTGTTTATCTACCTGAGCGTACGCGACACCAGCTACCTCTATTACATCTTCTATATCGCTTCGTTCGGCTTGTATCAGCTGTCGGTCAATGGCGTTGCGGTGGAGTACTTCTGGCCGAACAACCCCTGGTGGGCGAATGCGGCGGTTCCGTTCCTGATCGGCTCGGCGGCTTTGTTCGGCAGCCTGTTCGCGCGCAGTTTCCTGCACACTGCGCAGCACAGTCGCTGGCTCAACCGCATCCTGCTGGCGCTGGCGGCCTGTGGCGGGTTGGTGATGGCACTGGCGCTGTTGACCAGTTACGCCGTGGCCCTGCGCCTGGCCACTGCGCTGGCGCTGGTGTTTACCGTGACCATCTTCGTGGCGGCCATCAAGGCCTGGTATTGCGGGCAGCGCATGGCGCGTTATTTCATCATCGCCTGGTCGGCCTTCCTGCTCGGCGGGGTGATCAATACCCTGATGGTGCTGGGTTATCTGCCTAACGTGTTCCTGACCATGTACGCCAGCCAGCTCGGCTCAGCCATTGAAGTGGCGCTGTTGTCCCTGGCCCTGGCTGACCGTATCAACGGCATGCGCGAACAGCAGGCGCAGATTCTCCTCGATGCCAGCCAGAAGCTGGAAGCGCTCAACCAGCAACTGGCCCGCAGCAATCGCCTCAAAGACGAATTTCTCGCCACCCTGACCCACGAATTGCGCACGCCGATGAACGGTGTGATCGGCTCTTTGGAACTGATGCAAACCGTGCCTTTGGACGATGACCTGACGCAGTACCAGCAAACCGCCGCCGGCTCGGCGCGGGACATGATGCGCATGGTCAACGGCATCCTCACCCTCACCGAGTTGCAGGCCGGTCGCCTGGTGGCCCAGCCGCAAGTGTTCAGCCTGCGCGGCGAGCTCGATACCTTGCGCCAGCAGTTCACCGGCAGCGCCCAGGCCAAGGGGCTGGCGTTCTCCATTGACGTCGCGGATGAGCTGCCAGACCGGCTCATCGGCGATGCCCAAAAGTTGCGTCAGTGCCTGGATTGCCTGCTCGACAATGCGTTCAAATTCACCCACGTCGGCGCGGTGCGTTTGCGTGTGGTGGGCGTGCCGCAAGGGGATGGCGCCTTGCACTTGAGCTTTATCGTCACCGACACCGGTATCGGCTTTGCCTTTCTCGATGAGGCCACGTTGTATCAGCGTTTCTTTCAGTTGGACGGCTCGATGACGCGTGAATACGGCGGCCTGGGCATTGGCCTGGCGATTTGCCGGCAGTTGATCGAACTGCTGGGCGGGCGCCTGACCCATCATTCGGAGCCCCGTAAAGGCAGCCGCTTCCAGTTGGAAATGGACGTCAGCGCCGTGCCGCAGCAGGTGACGCCGGCCGCGCAGGCTTTGCCTGCACAGCGTGCGCCTCAGGAATGCACGGTGCTGTTGGTGGACGACAACAGCGTGGGCCAGTTGGCGGTGCGTGGCATGTTGCTCAAGCTCGGTTACCGGGTCAAAACCGTGGACAGCGGCCCGGCGGCGCTCGCTGCATTGCAGGGGCACAGTTTCGACGCCGTGCTGCTGGATGTGCCAGAGGGTGGCTTTTCGTTGTGCTGCCAGATTCGCGCATTGCCCGGCTGCGGTGAATTGCCGGTGATCGCCCTGAGCACTTCGCCCAATGGGCCGGAGCGTGAGCGCTGCCATGGTATTGGCATGACGGACCGACTGGCCAAACCGGTGCGTTTCGACGCCTTGCAGGCGGCGCTTGAGCGCAGCGTGCTGTGTGCGGATGAGGGTGAAAGCGCCGAGCATTCGGCACGTATGCCACTTTTTTAAGCGCGGTGGCGATGCTTAACTGAAAAAACCGGCCTCAATCGATCCGTGTTTTTTGTAGAAGCGAGCTTGCTCGCGAAGAACGTCAACGATAACGCGCCCCGCCTGGGTTAGCGCGTTGCTCTCAGGTTTTTCGCGAGCAAGCTCGCTCCTACAGGCAGCCTGAGATCGATGCGGCCTTTTTCCAGGAGGCCCGTCATGAACCTGCATCAGTTTGCCGAAACCCACGACGTCACCAACCAGCCACCGTCCCTGGACGGCACTAACCTGTATCGCATCGACTTGCCTTTGCAGGAATGGTCACGCCGCTTCGGCGCCGGTTGGGCACAAGCGCGCATTGATGCCTACGGTGCGCTGGCCGGTGGGCCGTTGATGGCAGCCGGGTTCCTGGCCAACCAGAACAAACCGGTGTTCAGTAGCCATGACCGTTACGGCCATCGTATCGACCTGGTGGAGTTTCACCCGGCTTATCACGAGTTGATGCGCACCGCCGTCGAGCATGGCCTGCCGTCGTTGCCGTGGGCCCATCCGCAGCCTGGCGCCCATGTGGCGCGTGCGGCGATGACCTACCTGCATAGCCAGGCCGAAGCCGGCAGCGGCTGCCCGCTGACCATGACCTTCGCCTGCGTTCCGGCCCTGCGCCTGCAACCGGAGCTGGCGGACCTCTGGCTGCCTAAAGTGCTCAATACTCACTACGACCCGCGCAATGTCGGCATCGCCCACAAGGCCGGCGTTACTATCGGCATGGCCATGACCGAGAAGCAGGGCGGCACCGACGTGCGCGCCAATACCACTCGCGCTTATCCCGTGGGCGCGGGTGGCCCCGGCCAAGCCTACGAACTGGTGGGGCATAAGTGGTTCTGCTCGGCACCAATGTGCGATGGCTTCCTGACCCTGGCCCAGACCGATAAGGGTCTGACCTGTTTTTTGCTGCCCCGGCACCGCCCGGATGACACGCGCAACGAGTTCTACATCCAGCGCTTGAAGAACAAACTCGGCAACTGCTCCAACGCCTCCAGCGAAGTGGAGTTTCGCGGCGCCCTGGCGTGGATGGTCGGTGAAGAAGGCCGCGGCGTTCCAACCATTATCGAAATGGTTGCCATGACACGTTTCGATTGCATGGTCGGCTCCAGCGCCTTGATGCGCCAGGCGCTGACCCAGGCCAGCCATCACTGCGCCCATCGCCAAGTGGGTGGCCGCGTGCTCAGCGAGCAGCCGCTGATGCAGAACGTGCTGGCCGACCTGGCCCTGGAAAGCGAAGCGGCCCTGGCCTTGAGCCTGCGCATGGGGCGTGCCCTGGATCAGCTTGATGATGAACATGAAGCCAAGTTCGCCCGGCTGGTCACAGCCGTGGGCAAGTATTGGATCTGCAAGCGCGCGCCCGCGATGATCAACGAAGCCGCCGAATGCATGGGCGGCGCCGGGTACGTGGAAGACAGCATCCTGCCGCGTCTTTACCGTGAGGCACCGGTTAACTCCACGTGGGAAGGCTCTGGCAATGTGCAATGCCTGGACGTGCTGCGTGCGTTGTCCAAAGAGCCGGGTGTGCTGGAGGTGTTGTTTGTGGAGCTGGGGGATGGCCATGGCGACAAACAGCTGGCGCGGCATATCGAGCAGTTGAAGGCGGCGTTCATGGACACCCAGGATATCCAGTATCGGGCACGGCAACTGACCGAGGACATTGCCCTGGCGTTGCAGGCCAAGTTGTTGCTGGAGGCGGGCAATGCGGCGGTGAGCGACGGGTTTATCGCCAGTCGGTTGGGTGAGTCGTCGGGGCGGGTATATGGCACCTTGCCGCGTGGGGTGGATGTGCAAGCTATTGTCGCCCGCTCAACCCCACAATCCCTCTGAATAAACACAGTCAAATGTGGGAGCTGGCTTGCCTGCGATAGCGGTGGTCCAGCCAGCAATTATGTGGCTGATAGACCGCTATCGCAGGCAAGCCAGCTCCCACCTATCAAAGCATTCCACTTCCGGTGTTTCGGTGAGGCCTGGATACAGGCAAGATAAAGGCCTGCAAGTCAGAACACAGGATGCTTACCGTGACCGAAGCTTTTGTTGTCGTTAAAACCGCCGAAGAAGCCGTGGACCGGCTGGCGGCGCTGCATGAGCGTGCGACTGGCGCGCTCAACCAAGCGCTCAAGCAATACCTCAAGGACCGCGTCGAACCCGACGCCGCTCAACGCGCACTGTTTCGCTACCCGGAACTGCGCCTGACCTACCACTGCCACGGCGAAGTCCCACAGACCACCCGTGCGTATGCCAAGGTGCAGTTGCCCGGTACCTATAGCGTCACCGTGACCCACCCGGCCGCGTTCCGTAAGTACCTGCTGGAGCAACTGGTGCCGCTGATGCACGACTTCACCGTGACGGTGGAAGTGGGCGTCAGCCAGCAGAACATCCCGTACCCCTATGTGGTGGAGCAGGGTGATGAACTGGCCGGCTCCGGCGTCACCGCCGCGACCCTGGCTCGTGTATTCCCCAGTACCGACCTGTCCGCCGCCACCGACGGCATTGCCGATGGCCTGTACGACTGGGAAAACACCGACCCACTGCCCCTGGCCCTGTTCGATGCCGCCCGCGTGGACTTTTCCCTGCGTCGTCTGGTGCATTACACCGGCAGCGACTGGCGCCATGTGCAGCCGTGGATCTTGCTGACCAACTACCACCGCTACGTGGACCAGTTCATCCTGCATGGCCTGGAGCAACTGCGCAGCGACCCGCGGTTTATCCGTATGGTGCTGCCCGGCAACGTGGTGATCGACAAGAGCATGGACCACGGCGAAGCCTCGGCCATTGCCGCCGGCGTGGTCTGGCACCGCTACCAGATGCCGGCGTATCACCTGCAGGCCACTGACGGCCACGGCGTGACCTTGGTGAACATCGGCGTAGGCCCGTCCAACGCCAAGAACATCACCGACCACTTGGCCGTACTACGCCCGCATTGCTGGCTGATGATCGGCCACTGCGGCGGCCTGCGCCAATCCCAGACCATCGGCGACTACGTACTGGCCCACGCCTATATGCGCCGCGACGGGATTCTCGACCGCGTGGTACCGCCGAACATCCCTATTCCGGCCCTGGCCGAAGTGCAGTTGGCGCTTCAGCAGGCGGCGGCCAAGGTCACTGGCGAAAAAGGCGAAGAGCTGAAAAAACGCCTGCGCACCGGTACCGTGCTGACCTATGACGACCGGAACTGGGAACTGCGCTGGGCCCAGGAGCGGCCGCTGATCAACCTGTCCCGCGCCGTGGCCGTGGACATGGAAAGTGGCACCATCGCCGCCCAGGGTTACCGTTTGCGCGTGCCTTACGGCACCTTGTTGTGCGTATCGGACAAACCCTTGCACAGCGAGATCAAGCTGCCGGGTTCGGCCAACGCGTTCTATGAGCGTGCGGTCAGCCAGCACTTGAAGATCGGCATCGAGGCGGTCGACCTGTTGCGCACCGAACTCAACTCCCTGCACTCGCGCAAACTACGCAGCTTCGACGAGCCGCCGTTCCGCTAAGCGGTTGGGATGGTCATTTAGCGGTCAGGCCACTAGCATTGTCGGTCCTGACCGTTAGATGTTCCTTTGCCATGTCCCGTCCCAGCCGTCCTGATTCGCGCCGTCCTGGCGTGAAACCACCGCACTCTGCCGCTCGCCGCGTTGCCAAGGCGCCACCGGCCGAGCCCAAGTTGATCCTGTTCAATAAACCCTTCGATGTGCTGACCCAGTTCAGCGACGAAGGTGGGCGCGCGACCCTCAAGGATTTTATTGATATCCCCGGCATTTACCCGGCAGGGCGCCTGGACCGTGACAGCGAGGGCCTGCTGCTGCTGACCAACGATGGTCAGCTACAAGCGCGGATTGCCGACCCCAAGCACAAACTGGCGAAAACCTACTGGGTGCAGGTAGAAGGTGAACCCACCGAAGAACAGCTGCAACGCCTGCGCCAAGGCGTGGAACTCAACGACGGCATGACCTTGCCGGCCGAGGCACGGCAACTGGATGAGCCGGCATTATGGCCGCGCAACCCGCCGGTACGCTTTCGCAAAAGCGTGCCGACGTATTGGCTGGAGTTGGTGATACGTGAAGGGCGCAACCGTCAGGTACGGCGCATGACCGCAGCAGTGGGCTTGCCGACGCTGCGCCTGGTGCGCGTGCGTATTGGTGAGTGGTCGATCGACGGCTTGGATCAAGGCCAGTGGAAGGCAGTGCCGGCGCGCTTATAAGGCGCCGGATTCAATCAGGCCGATCACCACGCTCTTGATGATGAACGCCGCCACGCCCAGGCCCAGCACGAAAAACAGGATGAACGAACCAAAACGCCCGGCCTTGGATTTCTTCGCCAGGTCCCAGACGATGAAGCCCATGAAAATGATGAGGATAGTGACCAGGCCGGTCATCATCCATTCTTCAAACAGGGCGGGGTCGATGTTGTTCATGGGGCTCTTCCGACAAGACAAGCGAGCAGTATACGGCAGCGTCACAGACGCAACATTGACCTGAGTCCTGCACGGTCAAACTGTGGGGGGCCTGATGTCATTGTAGGAGCGAGCTTGCTCGCGAAAAACTCACAGACGCCGCGTTCATTCAGGAGGCACGGGTTATCGTTAACGTTTTTTGCGAGCAAGCTCGCTCCTACAGTTGAGCATCGTTGTTCTCAGGTGCGCAGGTGGGTCAGGGGCAGTTCGGTGCTGTTCAATACCTGGTTGAGCACAAAGCTGGACCGCACGCTGGTCACCCCTTCGATTCGGGTCAGATGCCCCAGAAGCAATTTCTGATAGTGATCCATGTCCGGCACTACCACCTTCAACTGGTAGTCCGCATCCATCCCGGTCACCAAACTGCACTCCAGCACTTGCGGCAGGGTGCGGATGGCGGCTTCGAAATTCTCGAAGCGTTCCGGCGTGTGACGGTCCATGCCGATCAGTACGTAGGCCGTAAGGCTCAGGCCGAGCATCTTGCGGTCGAGCAGGGCGACCTGGCGGGCGATGTAGCCGTCGTCTTCCAATTGCTTGACCCGGCGTGAGCAGGGCGAAGGCGACAGGCCGATGCGTTCGGCCAGCTCCTGGTTGGAGATCCTCGCGTCGCGCTGCAATTCCGCCAGAATACTCAGGTCGTATCGGTCAAGCTTGCTCATTGGGTTGGCCTTTGTCGTAACTATTGCGGTGAATTATCCATGAAGGGTTAAAAATTGCGCAAGCACTGTTTATTGACGCAATCTTCGCAATCCTCTGCCCGCCTGGCACGCCTATGATTACCAACAGAATCACCGCCTGGACAACAGTCCACAGCAGCGCGCCCAATCAGGCCCGTTGCGGCCGCCGCCCCAGCAGGGTTGAGCCGGCCTCCAGGCTGCACACTGTCCACAAGACGGCGTGAGGTGAGCCAACGTCAAAAGCGTTGAGCACGGACGAAATTCTCAAGGGGTGGCCGACGGGTCACCCCTTTTTCTTTGTGCGCGTTTTGCCTTCAGAAAATAGTTCTCGTGACTGATAACCTGTCTCAGAACCGGGCGAGGCGTTTCCAGTCTCATGATCAAGCCCCAATCCGCAGTGAGGAAAAGCATGAAGCGCATCTGGCGTATGGCAGGTGTTGGTTTGCTGGTGGTCAGCGTCGGCTCCCAGGCGATGGCCGACGAACGCGATAACTCACCGGGCCAGGGGCAACGGCCTGAGCACAATCAGCCACGCCCACAAAACCCGCAGGGTGATCGTGGCGGCGAGCACGAGGGTGGCCAATGGCAAGGTCGGCCTCAAGGTCATGAGCCGGGGCGACCAGCACCGCAACCGCAACCCTCCAATAACCTGCCGATCCAGGGCCGGCCCGATACCGTGCGCCAGACCCAGGAGCCGCGCCAGGGTTATTACCGTGATATTCCCAGACGCCCCGATGACAACCGGCATTGGGAGGCCGGCGGCCCCGGTTCGCGTCCGAGTAACGATCGCCCCGGTGATAACCGCTGGCCAGGCCGCCCCGACGGGCATGGCAATGGCTGGGGCCCAGGCCCGCAGCATCGCCCTGGATATGTCATCGACCGTTTCCCCGATCGCAATTACCGCGTGCCTTACCGTGGCCAGGACTACTTTTTCTCCGGCGGCTACTGGTATCGCCCCCAAGGCCCACGCTACGTAGTGGTGACGCCGCCCTATGGCATTCGCGTGCATTACCTGCCGGACTACGCACGTGAAGTGTGGGTAGGCGGCTCGCTGTTGTTCCTCGCCGCAGGCGCCTATTACGCCTACGAGCAAAGCACCCAGCAATACGTGGTGGTACAACCACCGACGCAGGTGCCATCACCTCCGCCGACGCCTCAAGGCAACGGCTATGACGTGGTGGCTTACCCGGCCAACGGCCAATCGCCAGCCCAGGTACAGCAGGACGGCTACGACTGTTATCGCTGGGCGGTGCAACAAAGTGGCTTCGACCCGCGCACCGTTACCTATGCCCCGGACCCTACGGTGGTACAAACTTACCGCCAGGCCCAGGGCAACTGCCTGGGCAGTCGTGGATATCAGGTGCAGTACTAGGTTTTGTTGCCGGTGACCACTTCCCGCGGGTCGGCATGCACCAGCACTTCGGCCTTCGGATATTCCCGGTGGATGGCATCGGCGGCCTGGTCGCTGATGCCGTGGGCCACCGACAGCGTTAACTCGCCCGGCAACTCCAGGTGCAACTGCACAAACCAGTGGTTGCCGGAAACCCGCGTACGCAAGTCGTGGGCACCCAGCACGCCGGGTACGCCCCGGGCCAGTTCCAGCATGTGCTGGCTGACGTCTGGCGGTAACTCTTCATCCATCAGCACCGCAAAGCTTTCCCGGGCGATCTGGATCGCGCTCCACAGAATGTAAGCGGCGATTCCCAGGCCGAACCAGGCGTCGACCTGATGAAAGCCAAAGCCTGCCAACACCAGCGCAATCAGGATGCTGCCATTGAGCAGCAAGTCTGAGCGGTAATGCAGCGAGTCGGCGCGCACCGCGTTGGAGCCGGTCTCGCGCACCACGCGGTGTTGCAGCACCAGCAGGGCCACGGTCAGCGCCAGGGACAAGATAATCACGCCGATACTCAACCACGGTGCGCCAACCGGCTCTGGGTGCTTGAGCCGTTCATACGCCTGGAGCGCAATCAGCACCGCACTGCCGGCGATAAACAAGGCCTGCGCCATCCCCGCCAGCGACTCCGCCTTGCCATGCCCATAACGGTGATCGTCATCGGCCGGGCGCAGGGCGTAATGCACTGCCAGCAAATTCAACAGCGAAGTGACGCCGTCGAGCAGTGAGTCGGTCAGCCCGGCGAGCATGCTCACCGAGCCGCTGAGCCACCAGGCGATGGCCTTGGTCACAATCAGCACACAGGCCACGCCCACCGAGGCGCGGGTGGCCAGGCGCAAGAGCCTTGCGTGTTCGGGGCTGCTGGTCATGAGCTGTCCTTACGCGGCAGGCTGCAGGCCCAGGGCCGCCAGTTGCTGCACGCTGCCCTTGAACTGGATCAGGCGCGGGTCATCCAGCGGCAAGGTGCGGCCGGTTTCCTTCTGGATGATGCTTTGCAGCTTGGCGTTATCGACCGTGCCGTCGGCGCCGATGGCTTCGTGCAGTTTCTCGGGGGCGACCTGGGCGGTCTTGCCCGGTTCGAAGTAAATGGCGCCCGTGGCGAAGTCGACACCGAAGGCGATCAGGCCGGGGATCACATAAAACAACAGGCCGAGGGCATCGAGTACCGCGATGGTTGGGTCGATCTTGCCGTCGATCTGGCCACGGCGGTCGGGGTAGAAAATCGACCCACAGGCGGTGAGTTGGCTCAGCAGGGTGACGGCGAGGACACCGCCGATGACACGGGAAGCGATACGCATGAAAAAGTCTCCTGAACAGATTTAAGGGTGACTATAAGCCAGATCGGCCAGGCGCCGATGAATCCATGTGGGAGCTGGCTTGCCTGCGATAGCGTCGGCTCGGGGAATACAGTGGCAACTGTCATACCGCTATCGCAGGCAAGCCAGCTCCGACCTTTGACTGCATTCCCAGTCCCAAGAGTGGCTGTTTTTGAGACCCGCATCGGCATCCGGCAGTTCGCCGTTATACTCGCCGCTCTGCTTTGGAGCCAGTATGAATTCGTTGCCGATCGATGATGTTTTACCCGCCTTGCGTGACGCCTTGGCTCATCGCCATGAAGCCGTGCTGGAAGCGCCCCCCGGCGCCGGTAAAACCACCCGCGTGCCCTTGGCTTTGTTGCATGAGCCCTGGCTCGCCGGGCAAACCATCCTGATGCTCGAACCCCGGCGCCTGGCTGCTCGTGCTGCTGCCGAGCGGCTGGCCAGTGAACTGGGTGAAAAGGTCGGTGAGACCGTGGGCTACCGCATTCGCCTGGACAGCAAAGTCGGCCCTAACACGCGCATCGAGGTCGTCACCGAAGGCATCCTCACCCGCCGCCTGCAGGACGATCCGGCGCTGGACGGCGTGGGCTTGTTGATCTTCGACGAATTCCACGAGCGCAGCCTCGACGCCGACCTGGCGCTGGCCCTGAGCCTTAACGGCCGCGAGCTGTTTCGCGACGAGCAGCCGCTGAAAATCCTGCTGATGTCCGCCACCCTCGAAGGCGAGCGCCTGGCCGGTCTGCTGGATGACGCGCCGATCCTGCGCAGTGAGGGGCGCATGTTCCCGGTGCAGATGCGCTGGGGGCGCCCTTACCAGGCCGGGGAGTTTATCGAGCCGCGCGTGGTGCAAACCATCCTCGAAGCCCTGCATGACGAGGCCGGCAGTGTGCTGGTATTTCTGCCGGGGCAGGCGGAGATTCGCCGGGTCAACCAGCAACTGGCCGATGCCCTGGGTGATCGCCCTGATGTGCTGCTGTGCCCGTTGCACGGTGAGCTGGACCTCAATGCCCAGCGCGCCGCCATCGACCCGGCGCCGGCCGGCAAGCGCAAAGTGGTGTTGGCTACCAACATCGCCGAGACCAGCCTGACCATCAACGGCGTACGCGTGGTGATCGACGCCGGGTTGGCTCGGGTGCCGCGTTTCGACCCCGGCAGCGGCATGACCCGCCTCGACACCCAGCGCATCTCCCGCGCCAGCGCCACCCAGCGCGCCGGTCGGGCAGGACGGTTGGAACCGGGGGTGTGTTATCGGTTGTGGTCCGAAGACCAGCACGACGGTCTGGCCGCTTATGGCAGCGCGGAAATCCTCGCCGCCGACCTGGCGGGGCTGGCCTTGCAACTGGCCCGTTGGGGCGTGACGCCCAGCCAGTTGGTGTGGCTGGATGCGCCGCCCACAGCCGCGTATGCCCAGGCCCAGGACCTGTTGCAACGCCTCGGTGCATTGAACGACGAAAACCTCACCGCCCATGGCCAGAAGATGGCCGAGTTGCCCGCCCACCCGCGTATTGCCCACCTGTTATTGCGTGGCCAAGACCTGGGGCTCGCCGCCACCGCCTGTGACGTGGCGGCGCTGTTGGGCGAGCGCGATATCCTGCGCGGCGGCGGTGCCGATTTGCACAGCCGCCTGGCGCTGATGTCTGGCGAGGAGCGTGCGCGAGGTACCCAGGGTGGCGTGCAGCGCGCCAAGCAACTGGCCCGGCAATACCGTGGCTACCTGCGCGGCAAGGCGACCCAGCCGGTGGACAACCCCGACCACCCGCGCTGGCTCGGCGCCTTGCTGGCACTGGCCTACCCGGACCGCGTCGCCCAGCAACGTCGCCCCGGTGGCGCTGAATACCGCCTGGCCAATGGCCGCGCAGCGCTGTTTGCCGAAGCCGACAGCCTGATGAAACAACCCTGGCTGGTGATCGCCGACCTGGGCAGCCGCCAGGGCCAGCGCGAAGAACGCATCTACCTGGCGGCGGATTTTGATCCGGCACTGTTCGACACGGTGCTGACCGAGCAAGTGCGCAACGTCGACCAACTCGACTGGGACGAGCGCGAAGGCGTCTTGCGTGCCGAGCGCCAACGCAAAGTCGGTGAACTGGTGCTCAGCCGCGACCCCCTGACCGGCCTCGACGAATCCGCCCGCAGCCAGGCGCTGGTCAACCTGGTGCGCCGCAAAGGCCTGGAACTGCTGCCCTGGACCCCGGAACTGCGTCAGTGGCAAGCCCGTGTGATGCTGCTGCGCCAATTGGATGCCGGCAACACCAGCGAGTGGCCCGACCTCAGCGACAAGGCCCTGCTCGCCAGCCTCGAACACTGGCTGATGCCTTACCTGGGCAAAGTCTCGCGCCTCAGCCATTTCGCCAACCTGGATATCTCCAGCTACCTGCACAACCTGCTGCCCTGGCCCTTGCCCCAACGCCTGGAAGAGCTGGCGCCGCAGCATGTGAAAGTGCCGTCGGGGTCATCGGTACGCCTGGACTACAGCGAGCAGCCGCCGATCCTGGCGGTGCGCTTGCAGGAATTGTTCGGGCTGGCAGACACCCCGCGCATTGCCGGCGGACGCCTGGCCGTGAAGTTGCACTTGCTGTCCCCGGCGCGTCGGCCGGTGCAGGTCACGCAGGACCTGGCGAACTTCTGGCGCAGTACCTATGCCGAGGTGAAGAAGGATCTCAAGGGGCGATACCCCAAGCATTATTGGCCGGATGACCCGTTGGTGGCCGAAGCGACGGCCAGGATCAAGCCCAGAAAGCCCTGAGTGTTCAAGTCATTCCCAGTCTTTACGCAGGCTGGGCTCATTACCTGAAGGCTTGGAATCAGGGATTCGGCCGCCAACGACACCCAAGGCTGATGATTTCGTTTTTTCCCAGGATGGATATGTACCCAATGCTCAAGTTCAATGCTCACCTCGGTTTCCAATTCAACGAGTTGCCTTTTCTGCAACGCATCGAAGCCGCCGCCGCTGCCGGTTTCAGGGCAGTGGAGTTCCCGTCACCCTATGAATTCGACGCCAGCCTGCTCGCTGACCATCTGGCCCAATACAACCTGCCGTTGATTCAGTTCGCAGCGCCAGCGGGCGTGACCAAAGGCATCGCTGCCTTGCAGGGCAAGGAACAGGAATTTCGCGAGGGGCTGCGCGAGGCGGCCCGCTATGCGCAGGCGCTGAACTGCTCGGATGTGCACATCATGTCGGGCGTGACCACGCCTCAGGATGAGAGCGCGCTTGCCTACACCAATAACCTGGAATACGCGATCAAGTACCTTGAAGATCAGGGTTTGCGAACGTTGATAGAAGTCATCAGCCCGCAGGCGATGCCTGGCTATTACCTGTCTGACTTCAGCAAGGCCCAGCAGGTGCTGGAAACCTTTACGAGTGTCGGGCTGATTCTGGACCTTTACCATGCCCAGTTGTTGACCTGCGACCCAGCCGGGGTGCTGGCGCAGTTTTACGACAGGACCGTCCATGTACAAATCGCCGACAACCCGGGGCGTCATGAGCCGGGCACCGGGACCATGGACTTTGCTGGCTTGTTCGCGGCGCTGGAGCAGCGTGGCTACCGAGGATGGATCGGCTGTGAATACCGCCCATCCGGCACCACGGTTGCCAGCCTTGAGTGGCTTAAGCCGCTCCTGAAACCCTAGGGGTTATTGCGCGGCAGGCAACAGGAATCGGGCGATCACCGGCAGGTGATTGGAAATACGCAACGTATCTTCCTGCCGCACCTTGGCTTCCACGCGTTTGATCCGCGAGCTGTAGAACAGATAATCCAGCGTGCGATCCGGGCCATCAAGGCCTGGGTCGTTGGGGAAGTGCGTCAGCCATTTCTCGCGGTCGATGCCACTGGATTGGCTGTTGCTGGGGATCATCGGGTACTTGTCCCACAGCAGATGCAACTCACTGTCCGGCGAATACTGGCCACGCTTTTCTGCGTCCAGGCGCAGGAACTGGCCCAGTGGCAGCAGGTTGAAATCCCCGCCAATCAACCAGGGTGTGCCGCGACCTTCGAGTTTATCCAGCAGTCTTACCGTACTCGTCACTTGCTCCCGCACGGCACTGCGCCCTGGCGCACCGGCGTCCAGGCGGGTGTTGAGCACCGCCAGTTGGCCTCCGTCGCTCAAGGGCAGATACGTCAGCAGCAGGGCCGGCTTGGGTTGGAACTGACGGCTGACAAAGTTGGCGTCGGCGGTTGGCAATTGCAGGCGTTCGGCGTGTTCGATCTGGTAGCGGCTGAGCGTAGCGAGCTTGCGCCCGACGCTACCGAAGATATGCAGGCTGGGCACAAAATCGGCTTTCCAGTCGAAGGCCTGGGCGCTGCACGGGTAGAGGTCGACCAGACGCTCCTGCAACAGCGCAAGCTGGTCCTGATAATGGGAAGGCTTGGCGCCTTCGTCGACTTCCTGCAACAGCAGGATGTCGGGTTGTTCGTCGCGAATCACCCGCGCCACTTCGTCGAGGCTAAAGGCCATGTCTTCGACGGTGGGGCGATCGTCGGGGCCGCTGCCGTCCGGGGTGTCGTACCAGAACACGTAGTTCTTGCCGGCCAGGTATTGCACATTCCAGGTCATAACCTTGAGCGCCTGCCCCGGCAACAGTGTCGGGGCGCGGGGTGCCACGCAACTGACGGGCAGGGTCTCTTTGTCGGCAGGGCGCCAGGTCAGGCTGTAGATCAGCGCGGCCAGCAGGCCGGCGATGATCAACAGGCTCAACAGGGTTATGCGCAATAAACGGGTCATCGGCTCGGCTTATATGCGTGTCAGAAGAGCCACGGAGCATATCACCGCACGTCGGCGTCGCCACCGATCAGCATGAATAAACGGAACAGCACCACGCTGGTGAACAGTTGCAGGAAGCTGTGGGCGCTGTCCATCAGCAACCCCAGCAACGGCGCGGGCTCAGGGTACGCCGCCACGCTGGCGCCCTTGAGCAGCCACAACGGCGTCATCACACACAGCAGGCACACCAGGATGCGCCAGAAATGCCCGCGGGTCAGGCGAAAGCTTTCCTTCATCGCCTCCAGGGCGGGCATGCCGCGCAGCACCAGCAGGTATTCGGCAAACGCCAGCACCACCATCAGCCACAAGCCCGGCAGGAAATACAGCGACAGCCCCAACAGAATCAGCAACGTGCTCATGGCTGTCAGCAGGGCAAAACGCGGCCACAGGCTCAAGGCCATGGCCCACACGTCCTTGGTGCGCGGCGACTCGCCTCGGGTGCGGGCGTCGAGAAACAGGATCAGGGCGCCGGTGTACAGCGGGTACACCAACAAACCTACGACCACGCTGTAGCCGGGAAACGCATCCGGGCCCAGCGTGTGGTCCAGCACCTGTTGCAGCAAGGCTTCGAGGATCACCAATGGCAGGCACAGCTGGACGATGGCGCCCAGGTTGCGCTGGGTAAAGCGGAAGGAGTCGCGCAAAACGTCTAACGGATTCATCAGGGTCATCACAGGCCTGGAAGCAGAGGGCCACACTTTAACCGATCAGGGTCCAAGGGGCGCAAACGTAAACCTTGAGTAAAGACCATTGAAACAACTCGTAACATCCCCATAACTGGAAAGCCCCCAGCCTGATCACAGGCGGGACCGGAATTTTTTATCGGCAATCTAACGAGGTCGCCATGAATAGCGAAGAGCAAACCCTGATCGATGGACTGTTTTCACGGTTGCAGCAAGCCGAAACGGACTCAGCCCCCCGCGACGCCCAGGCCGAAGCGCGGATCAAGGAGCATATGGCTCGCCAACCTGCCGTCGGCTACTACATGACCCAGTCGATTCTGGTACAGGAACATGCGTTGCAGAGTCTTGACGCGCAGAACAAGCAACAGGCCCAGCAGATTCAGCAATTGCAGGACGAGCTGCAACGGGCCAAGGCCACGCAACCTGCGCCGGCCAGCGATGGTGGGTTCCTGTCGAGCATCTTTGGCGGCGGCTCCCGTGAGCCACAGCCTGCGCCGAGCAACTCAGGTGGCGGCTGGCGTGAACCGGCGCGGCCATCGTTCAACCAGCCAGCGCCCCAGCAGAACTATCAGCCGGCGCAAGCACCGGCAGCCGCGCCAGCCGGCAGTGGCTTCCTCGGTGGTGCCATGAAGACCGCCGCCGGCGTGGCCGGTGGGGTGTTGCTGGCCGAAGGGATCAGCAGCCTGTTCCATCACAACCAGCAACCGCAGGTGGTGGAGGAGATCATCGAACAACCGGCACCGGCCAGTGATTCAGGTAACTGGGGCAACGATGACCAGACGTTTGCCGGCAACGACAGCTGGGGCAGCAATAACGCCGATAGCTTCGCCGACAGCGATTATTCCGACGATTCCTCTTCCTTTGGCGACGACGATTCCTTCGTCTGACACACCAGGCCCGGGGCGCTGCTGCGCTCCGGTCTGATTTTTTCCCGGAAACGCTCCCTTGGCTGGCATACTGGCGCCCTTTCCGGGCGCTGGCGCCTGGCTGTCCATGAGGAAGTGCGGTGAAAAAAATTGCAGTGTTCGCCGATGTGCAAAACCTCTACTACACCGTGCGCCAGGCCTATGGTTGCCACTTCAACTACGCCGCCCTGTGGGCTGACATCAGCGCGCGCGGGCAGATTGTCGAGGCGTACGCCTATGCCATTGACCGCGGCGACAGCAAGCAGCAACAGTTCCAGCAGATCCTGCGCAACCTGGGCTTCACGGTAAAACTCAAGCCGTATATCCAGCGCAGCGACGGCTCCGCCAAGGGCGACTGGGACGTGGGCATCACGCTGGACATCATGGACGCCGCCGACCATGTCGACGAAGTCGTGCTGGCCTCCGGTGACGGTGATTTCGACATGTTGCTCGAACGCATCATCCACAAGCATGGCGTGCGGGCCGTGGCCTACGGCGTGCCGGGGCTGACGGCCAACTCATTGATACGCGCCGCCAGCCACTACGTGCCGATCGAAGGCGCGTTGTTGCTCAAATAGATCGTAGAACGGAGTTGGAACAGGTTTGGAACGTATAGCGGTCATCGACTTTGAAACCACTGGCATCACCCCCAGCAGCCACTGCCGGGCCACGGAGATTGGCGTGGTCATCCTCGAGCGTGGGCAGATCGTGGACCGCTACCAGAGCCTGATGAACGCCGGTGTGCGCGTACCGGCGTTTATCGAACAGCTCACCGGCATCAGCAACGCCATGCTGCGCAGCGCGCCACCGGCTGAACGGGTGATGAACGAAGTCAATGAGTTCGTCGGCACCACGCCCTTGATGGCGCACAACGCCGCGTTCGACCAGAAGTTCTGGGACTTTGAACTGGGCCTGATCCGCCGCACCCGCCTGCAGAAATTCGCCTGCTCCCTGCTGCTGGCCCGCCGCCTGATGCCGGCGGCGCCCAACCACAAGCTCGGCACCCTCAACACCTACGCCAAACTGCCCCACACCGGCCAGGCTCACCGGGCGCTGGCGGATGCGGAAATGGCCGCCAACCTCACAGCGCACCTGGCCCAGGAACTGCGCCAGACTCATGGCTTGCGGGAGCTGTCCCATGACTTGCTGTGTACCTTGCAAAAAGTGCCGGCCGCGAAGATCAATGAGCACCTGAAGAAACATCGCGGGTTTTAAGGCCTGGCGCTGATCGTCCCCACGCTCCGCGTGGGCATGCATCTGGAGACGCTCCGCGTCACGACTTTAAGAGTGGACGCAGAGCGCCCAGGGCGGCATTCCCACGCAGAGCGTGGGAACGATCAGCAAACAGCGCGGGTTCTGATCCGGCTACTGCCTCAAGAACACTGGAGTTCCCATGTGGGCGCTGGCTTGCCTGCG
>NZ_WKFA01000037.1:0-51772 GCF_021605325.1 Pseudomonas sp. PA-7-1E | reverse complement strand
TTCATCGCCCCCGCACCGCCGCGCACCATGGCCGCCACCTGCATAAACCCAATAACAACAGGTTCACACCATGAGCACTTTCCAACCGCGCCAGCTGTTGCTGGCGGCTGCTGTCGCCAGTTCTGCCCTGCCCGTTCTCGCCCAGGATCACGGCTTTCTCGAAGACGCCAGCGCCAACCTCAACCTGCGTAATTTCTTCTTCAACCGCAACTACACCAATCCTACGAAGGCTCAGGGTGGCGCGCAGGAGTGGACGCAAAGTTTCATTCTCGACGCCAAGTCCGGGTTCACCCAAGGCACAGTCGGTTTTGGTGTGGATGTGCTGGGCTTGTACTCGCTCAAGCTTGATGGCGGGCGTGGCACGGGCGGCACGCAGTTGCTGCCGCTGGACCATGACGGTCGGCCAGCCGATGAATTTGGTCGGCTGGGCGTGGCATTCAAGGCGCGCTTTTCCAAGACCGAGTTGAAGGTGGGCGAATGGATGCCGGTGCTGCCGATCCTGCGTTCCGACGATGGCCGCTCCCTGCCACAGACCCTGCGTGGTGGGCAGATCACCTCGAAGGAAATCGACGGCCTGACCCTCTATGGCGGCCAATTCCGCGCCAACAGCCCGCGGGACGACGGCAGCATGAGCGACATGTCGATGTTCGGCAAAACCGCCTTCACCTCCGACCGTTTCAATTTCCAGGGCGCCGAATACGCGTTCAACGACAAATACACCCAAGTCGGCGTGTGGAATGCCCAGCTCAAGGACATCTACAGCCAGCAGTTCGTCAATCTGATCCACAGCCAGCCTGTGGGCGACTGGACCCTGGGCGCCAACCTGGGCTTCTTCTACGGCAAGGACGACGGCAGCGCCCGTGCCGGGGACCTGAACAACAAAACCTGGTCCGGTTTGTTCTCGGCCAGGTACGGCGGCAACACCTTCTACGTCGGCCTGCAAAAACTCACCGGCGACAGTGCCTGGATGCGCGTCAACGGCACCAGCGGCGGCACCCTGGCCAACGACAGCTACAACTCCAGCTACGACAACGCGCAGGAGAAATCCTGGCAGGTTCGCCACGACTACAACTTCGCCGCCCTCGGCGTACCGGGCCTGACCCTGATGAACCGCTATATCAGCGGCAGCAACGTACACACCGGCACCATCACCGACGGCAAGGAATGGGGCCGCGAGACCGAAGTAGGCTATACGGTGCAAAGCGGCACGCTGAAAAACCTCAACGTGCGCTGGCGCAATTCGAGCATGCGCAGGGACTACAGCAACAACGAGTTCGATGAGAACCGGTTGATCGTCAGCTATCCGATCAGTCTGCTGTAAACCGGCATAGCACTTACTGTATGGTGCGCGCCTGCCGCTGCTGATCCCCCCAGCAGCGGCCTTTACTCGAGCCCTGCACGGCATGAAATCCTTCGCTACAGCAATCGCACTGTTTGCCCTGGCCTTGAGCATGGGGGGCTGCATCAGCGCCCCCATCGCCCTGACGCCACAGACCGAACAGCGCCTGCTGGCCCAGGCGCCGATCCGCTTTTTGCTGACCTTCGATGACGGCCCAAGCGCCTCGGGCTACAACAATCCGAGCCGTTCGGTAGTGGCGGACCTGGCCAACAACCCGGTGCTGCCGGGGATCAAGGCGGTGTTCTTCCTGCAGACCGAAGCCGCTCGCTCCGGCGGCAGTGCCCGGGGGCGCAAGACCATGGAACGCGAATTCGCCGCCGGCCATGTCCTGGCCTTTCACACCGCCACGGCGTTTCACACCAATCATCGCTGGCTGAACGACGCCACCCTGGAACACACCCTTACCGAAGGGGCCGCAGACATTGCCGCCATCACGGGCGCGCCCCCCGTGCTGGTACGCCCCCCCTTCTGGAACTACGACAAGCGCACCTTCGCCGCCTACCAACGCCACGGCATGCACGTACTGCTGACGGACTTGAGTGCCAATGACGGCAAGATCTGGGGCTTCAACGCCAGCCCGCGTCGGCGGGCCAACCTGTATCGGCAACTGTCGGTGGTACGCGAACGCATCGCCTTGGGTGAACTACCGACAGTGGAGGGTGTGATCCCGGTAGTGGTCACCTTCCATGACATCAACCGCTACACCGCGCGGCATATGCAGGAGTACTTGCAGATTCTGATGGACAGCGCACGGGTCAACGGTTTGAAGACCGCCGTCCAGCCGTTCTACACCGACCACGCCGCGCTGGAACGCGCAGCGCTGGCCCGTACGGTCAAGGCTGTGAACGAGCCGGTGCATCTGCCGGGGGTGTGGAATTGGCTGTGGGATGCTGATTCCCACTAATACCTTAAACCTGTGACGATCCCCTGTGGGAGCTGGCTTGCCTGCGATTGCAGACAACACGGTCCCCAGTCAGACCTCGTCGCTGCAATCGCAGGCAAGCCAGCTCCCACAGGTGATCGCCTTTCACATTCAGTCTTGTTGGCGGGACTCCACACCCAACTCATCCCACACTGACTCAGCCAAATGAAACGTCGCATTCGCTGCCGGAATCCCGCAGTAGATCGCACTCTGCATCAGCACTTCCTTGATCTCGGCGCGGGTCACGCCGTTGCTGGCGGCGGCACGCAGGTGCAGTTTCAGTTCTTCACTGCGGTTCATGCCGATCAGCATTGCGATGGTGATCAGGCTGCGGGTATGCCGAGGCAGGCCGGGGCGGGTCCAGATGTCACCCCAGGCGTGGCGAGTGATCATTTCCTGGAACTCGCTGTTGAACTCGGTCAGGGCATTGAGGCTGCGGTCGACATGGGCATCGCCCAGTACTTCGCGGCGCACCTGCAGGCCCTCGGCGTAACGTTGTTTCTCGTCCACAAATAGCTCCTCAGCGGGCCAGCAGAAATTCGATCACCCGGTCGCTGAACGCAGCACCGGCCTGAACGTTGGACAGGTGCGCCGCATAGAACTCGGCGTACTCGGCGCCCTGCACATGGCTCTGGATAAAGTGGCCGCCGGCTGGCGGCGTTACCGCGTCTTCGGTGCCGGCAATCACCAGGGTCGGCACCTTGATCGAGGACAATTGCTCACGAAAATCCGCATCGCGCACGGCGCCGCAGTTGGCGGCATACCCCTCGGGCGAAGTGGCTGCGAGCATATCGGTGATCTGCTTGGCCTGGTGCGGGTTGGCAGCGGCGAAATCTGCGGTGAACCAGCGCGCAATCGACGCATCGCGCAGCGCCACCATCGCGGCGGCGCCATCACGCAGGACCATTTCGATACGCGGGTTCCACACCTCGGGCGTGCCGATCTTGGCCGCGGTATTACACACCACCAGGCGTTGCAGGCGCTCGCCGGCATGAATGCCCAGCCATTGGCCGATCAAGCCGCCCATGGACAATCCGCAAAAATGTGCCTTCTGGATATCCAGCGCATCCAGCAGTGCGAGCACGTCTGCACCCAGTTGCTCGATGCTGTAAGGCCCCTCGGTCACCAGGGATTGGCCGTGGCCACGGGTGTCGAAACGCAGCACACGAAAATGCTCGGTGAAGGCCGGGATCTGAAGATCCCACATATGCAGGTCGGTACCCAGGGAATTGGACAGCACCAGTACCGGTGCGTCGGCGGGCCCCTCGAGTTGGTAATGCAGTTCGCCCTCGGCGAGTTGTACAAAAGCCACAGCGTTCTCCTCAGGCAGTCAAAGCAAAATGTTCGGTCACCGCACGCGTGACCCAGGTAGACGCCTGGCCCAGGTAGTGGGCAGGGTCGAGCAGGCGATCCAGTTCAGCCGCCGACAGCTCGGCGGTGACGTGCGGCTCATCCGCCAGTACCGCGCGCAAATGGCGCTGCTCGGCGACCGCACGTTTGCAGCACTGCTCCAGCAGATGGTGCGCAGTGTCGCGGCCCAAGCGTTGGGCGAGCACGATACTCACCGCTTCGGCCAGTACCAGGCCCTGAGTCAGGCCGAGGTTGTGTGCCATGCGTTCGGCATTCACCTCCAGCCCTTCACTGACCAGAATTGCCTGATGCAAGGCACCGGACACCAAGCGGCAAATCTCTGGCAAGGTTTCCCATTCGGCGTGCCACAAGCCCAGGCTGCGTTCGTGCTCCTGGGGCATGGCGCTGAACATTGTCGCCACCAGGCCGGGTACGCGGGTGGCCGCGCTGATCAGCACCGCGGCGCCCACCGGGTTACGCTTGTGCGGCATGGTGGACGAACCGCCCTTGCCCGGCGCCGAAGGCTCGAACACCTCCGCCGCTTCGGTCTGCATCAGCAGGCTGATATCGCGGCCCAATTTGCCGAGGCTACCGGCGATCAGGCCAAGCAGGCTGGCAAACTCCACCAGGCGGTCACGCTGGGTGTGCCAGGGTTGCTCCGGCAAGCCCAGTTGCAACTCGGCAGCCAAGGCCTCGGCCACAGGCATGGCGTGTTCGCCGAGCGCGGCCAAGGTGCCCGAGGCGCCGCCAAATTGCATCACCAGCAGGCGCGGCTTCAACTCGGCCAGGCGCTGGCGACTGCGCGTCACCGCGCCCAGCCAACCGGCGATTTTCATCCCCAAGGTGACCGGTGTCGCGTGCTGCAACCAGGTGCGTCCGGCCAACGGCACGCTGGCGTAACGCTGAGCCTGGGCGGCCAACACCTCCCCCAGGCGAGCCAGGTCGGCCTCGATCAATTCCACCCCACGGCGCAGTTGCAGCACCAGGCCGGTGTCCATCACATCCTGACTGGTTGCGCCCAGGTGGACATAACGCTCGGCGTCGGCATCCTCACTGGCGATCAACTTGCCCAACGCCTTCACCAATGGAATCGCAGAGTTGCCCGCCGTGGCAATCGCGCTGCCAAGGGCGTCCACGTCATACAGCGACGCCAGGCACGCCTGGGCAATCGGTGCGACGGCGGCCTGGGGAATCAACCCAACCCGGGCCTGCGCCCGAGCCAGCGCCGCCTCGAAATCCAGCATGCCCTGCAAGCGCCCCTGGTCACAGAACACCTCGGCCATGCTGTCAGCGGTGAAATAAGCGTCGAACAGTTGATTGCTCGTGCGCAACGTCATAACTCATCCCTTACAGATCGTGATGCAGGTACGCCGCCTGTTTCGGCAGGCGCAAGCTGAACAGGAAGGCCACCGCCATCATCGCGGTGACGTACCAATAAAAGGTGTTTTCCATGCCGATGGATTTGAGGCTCAGCGCAACCACTTCTGCCGAACCGCCAAACACCGCGTTAGCCACCGCATAGGCCAGGCCCACGCCCAAGGCACGCACCTGGGGCGGGAACATCTCCGCTTTGACCAGGCCGCTGATGGAGGTGTAGAAGCTGACAATCGCCAAGGCCAGGGTGATCAGCACAAACGCCAAAAACGGGCTGGTCACGGTTTTCAAGGTCAGCAGGATCGGCACGGTAAACAGCGTGCCAAGGCCGGCAAACCAGAGCATCGAATTACGCCGGCCGATCTTGTCGGCCAACATGCCGAACAGCGGCTGCATGCACATGTACAGGAACAGCGCGCCGGTCATGATGTAGCTCGACGTCTTGGCGTGCATGCCCACGGTATTCACCAGGTACTTCTGCATGTAGGTGGTGAAGGTATAGAAAATCAGCGAGCCGCCGGCGGTGTAGCCCAGCACCGTAATGAAAGCTTTGCCGTGGTCGCGAAACAGCGCGACGATACTACCGGCGTCCTTGTCTTCGCGCATTTCCTTGCTGGTGGTTTCTTTCAGGGTGCGACGCAGCAGCAGGGAGATCACGGCGGCTATGGCGCCGATCACAAACGGGATGCGCCAGCCCCAGGCACGCAGTTCTTCTTCGGTGAGGATCTGTTGCAGGATCACCACCACCAGCACCGCCAGCAACTGGCCGCCGATCAGGGTCACGTACTGGAACGAAGCAAAGAAGCCACGCTGGCCCTTGAGCGCGACTTCACTCATGTAGGTGGCCGTGGTGCCGTATTCGCCGCCCACCGACAAGCCCTGGAACAGTCGTGCCACCAACAGCAGCGCCGGGGCCCAGGCACCGATGTCGTTGTAAGTGGGCAGGAAGGCGATGACCAGGGAGCCGCCGCACATCATCAGCACCGAGATCATCATCGAGTTCTTGCGCCCGTGCTTGTCGGCCACCCGGCCAAACAACCAGCCACCGATCGGTCGCATCAGGAACCCGGCGGCAAACACACCGGCGGTGTTGAGCAACTGCACCGTGGGGTCGTCCGAGGGGAAAAACGCCGGGGCAAAATAAATCGCGCAGAAGGCATAGACGTAGAAGTCGAACCATTCGACCAGGTTGCCGGAGGACGCACCGACAATCGCAAAGATCCGTTTGCTGCGTTCTTCTCCGGTGTAGTGGCTGGTTTTTGTTGTCATGTTTTTTTACTCAGTGGGAACGGTTATAGCCTAGACATACTTTGCAACAACCCTGTTCCGCAAGCAGACTTTTGGATAGGTGGAGCCTGAGCCTCACCCTGATCGTTCCCACGCTCTGCGTGGGAATGCCGCATGGGACGCTCCGCGTCCTGCCGTTCGCGGGTGACGCGCAGCGTCACGGGATGCATTACCACGCAGAGCGTGGGAACGATCGTCAACAGCCAACTCAATAGTCGAAGAACACCGTTTCCTTATCTGTGCCCTGCAAAATCACATTCCACTGATATACCCCTGCCGCATCCGCCTGGGCAATCAAGGTGCCACGACGTCCTGCCGGCACACACGCCAGCAACGGGTCATCGCCGTTCAAGGCCTCACCGTCAAAATAAATCCGCGTCAGCAAGTGCTTCACCAACCCACGGGCAAACACCAGCACCACCAAATGCGGCGCCTGGGTGGTGCCCTTGAGCCCCGGCACACTGCCCGGCTTGATGGTGGTAAAACGAAAACGCCCTTCGGCATCCACCGGCACGCGGCCGAAGCCTTCGAAGTTCGGGTCGAGCGCTTTGTCCTGCTCGTCTTCGGGGTGAGCATATTTGCCGACGGCGTTGGCCTGCCAGACTTCCAGCATGGCGTCGTTGACGACATCACCGTTGCCGTCCACCACTTGCCCACTGATCGCCACGCGTTCGCCGAGGGTGGCGGTGACGGTCAGGTTTTCACGGTTCAGCCAGGTCAGGCCAATGTGGTAATACGGCCCGACGGTGTGGGACGTGGTCGCGTTGAGTGTCATCTCATTTCTCCATCGGCGTGGCGTCGCGGCCGCGCAGGACGATGTCCCAGCGGTAGCCGAGGGCATAGGAAGGAATGGTTTTTTCCAGGTCGAAGCTAGCGATCAAGCGTTGCTTGGCGCTGGTATCCGGCACGCAGTTGTAGATCGGGTCGTATTCCAGCAACGGGTCGCCCGGGAAATACATTTGCGTCACCAGGCGCGTCAGCACGCTGGGGCCGAACAGCGAAAAGTGGATATGCGCCGGGCGCCAGGCGTTGTGGTGGTTGCCCCACGGGTAGGCGCCGGGCTTGATGGTCTGGAACTGGTACCAGCCGTCGGCGTCGGTGACGGTGCGCCCGGTGCCGGTGAAGTTCGGGTCCAGGGGTGCATCGTGCAGGTCGCGCTTGTGGTTGTAGCGGCCGGCGGCATTGGCCTGCCAGATCTCCACGAGGATGCCCGGCACTGGCAGGCCGTTTTCGTCCAGCACACGGCCATGAATGATGATGCGCTCGCCTTGCGGCTCGCCGTCATGCTGGGCTGTCAGGTCGTTGTCCTTCTCATTGATACGTTCGGCGCCGATGGTCGGGCCGGTGATTTCCGACAAGGAATGGGGCAGGAACACCAAAGGCTGGGACGGCGAACGCAGGTTCGTCGACTGATACGCCGGGTGCAGGTAATCAGGTTGAGTGCCCGCTTGCGGGCGCCGATAACCGGGCTTGTCACTCATGGAGCAATCCTCTTTTATTGATCAGACGCGTTCAATCGCCAGGGCCAAGCCTTGGCCGACGCCCACGCACATGGTCGCCAGGCCTTTGCTGCCGCCGGTTTTTTCCAATTGGTGCAGGGCCGTCAGTACCAAACGCGCACCACTCATCCCCAAGGGATGGCCGAGGGCAATGGCGCCGCCGTTGGGGTTGACCTGGGGCGCATCGTCCGCAATACCCAGCTCGCGCAGCACCGCCAGGCCTTGGCTGGCGAAGGCTTCGTTGAGTTCGATCACATCAAAGTCGGTGACAGCCAACCCAAGGCGCTCCACCAGTTTGCGCACCGCCGGCACCGGGCCGATGCCCATCACGCGCGGGGCTACACCAGCACTGGCCATGCCCAGCACACGGGCGCGGGCGGTGAGGCCGTGTTGCTTGACGGCCTCGGCGCTGGCGAGGATCAGCGCGGCGGCGCCATCGTTGACGCCCGAGGCATTGCCAGCAGTGACGGTCTTGTCCGCGCCGTTGACCGGCTTGAGCTTGGCCAGGGCTTCCAACGTGGTGTCCCGTGGGTGTTCATCGTGTTCCACCAGGGTTTCGCCTTTTTTATGGGCGACCCGCACCGGAACGATTTCCTCGGCAAAAAACCCGGCGGCCTGGGCAGCGGCGGTGCGTTGCTGGCTGCGCAGGGCGAAAGCGTCCTGGTCGACGCGGGAAACCTGATAGTCATCGGCCACGTTATCGGCCGTCTGCGGCATGGCATCCACGCCATACTGGGCCTTCATCAGCGGGTTGATAAAGCGCCAGCCAATGGTGGTGTCTTCCAACTTCATGTTGCGCGAGAACGCCGCGTCGGCCTTGCCCATCACAAACGGAGCGCGGGACATCGATTCGACGCCACCGGCAATCGCCAGCTCCATTTCACCACTGGCAATCGCACGAAAAGCGGTGCCGATGGCATCCATGCCCGAGGCGCACAGGCGGTTGAGGGTCACTCCAGGAATACTTTCCGGCAGCCCCGCCAGCAGCAACGCCATGCGTGCCACGTTGCGGTTGTCTTCACCTGCCTGGTTGGCGCAGCCGAGGAAGACTTCGTCTACGGCGCTCCAGTCCACCGACGGGTTGCGCTCGATCAGCGCCTTGATCGGCAGCGCCGCCAGGTCGTCGGCACGCACCGTGGACAGGCCACCGCCGAAACGGCCGATAGGTGTGCGAATGGCATCACAGATAAAAACCTCGCGCATCAGGCTTCTCCCGGTGCTTGGCCGTGGGCAGCCGCGGTGCGCGCTTCGAGGTCACGCAGGGCGGTCAGTTCGGTCTCGGTGGGTTCAGCGGTGGTGCTCACCTGGTCGGCAAAGCGAATCGCCCAGCCGGTGGCGGCGATCACTTGCTCGCGGGTCACGCCCGGATGCAGCGCAGTGACCACGAACTCATGGCTGCCCTCCTCCGGCTCCATGATGCACAGGTCGGTAATGATGCCTACCGGGCCGGCGCCGGGCAGGCCCAGACGCTTGCGTGAGTCGCCACCTTCGCCGTGCCCCACAGAGGTGATGAAATCGAGTTTGTCGACAAACGAACGGGACGACTGCTTAAGGATGATCAACACGCTCTTGGCCGAACCTGCGATTTCCGGCGCGCCACCGGCACCCGGCAAACGCACTTTGGGCTGGTGATAATCACCGACCACGGTGGTGTTGATATTGCCGAAACGGTCGACCTGGGCCGCGCCGAGAAAACCGACATCAATGCGCCCGCCCTGCAGCCAGTAGCGAAAGATCTCACCGGTGGGCACCACAGTGTCGGCGGTCTCCGCCAGCTCGCCATCACCGATGGACAGCGGCAACACACTGGGCTTGGCCCCAATCGGGCCCGACTCGTAGATCAGCACCACATCCGGCGAGGACGTCAGGCGCGCCAGGTTGGCCGCCTTGGATGGCAGGCCGATGCCAACGAAGCACACCGAGCCGTTCTTGAGGCGACGTGCGGCGGCGACGGTCATCATTTCATTGGTGGAGTAAGCCATTACTTAGCCTCCTGCGCGGTGGCCAGCTTGGCCTGGAATTCACTGAAGTCGGCAGTGCCGTGGATATATTCGTCGATCCAGGCGGTAAAGGTGCCGCGGTCGCGGGCAATCGGGTCCCACGCCTGGTAGAAACGGTTATCCCGCTCGTTGTAGCCGTGCGCGTAGGACGGATGGGCACCACCGGGTACGTGACACACCGCCGTCAGCGCCCAGGTCGGCAGCACGCAGCTGTTCATCGGCGCATTCAGGTCGTCGACGATTTCCTCGACGGTGACGATGCAGCGCTTGGCCGCCAGGGCCGCTTCCTTCTGCACCCCGAGAATGCCCCAGAGCAGCACGTTGCCTTTGCGGTCGGCTTTCTGCGCATGAATCACGGTAATGTCCGGACGCACCGACGGCACCGCCGCCAGCACTTCGCCGGTGAAGGGGCAGGTGACGGTCTTGATCAGCGGGTTGACCTTGGGCAAGTCGGAACCGGCGTAGGCACGCAACACCGCGAACGGCAGGCCGGAGGCACCGGCAACGTAGGCATTGGCCAGGTCGGCGTGGCTGTGCTCTTCGATCTCCAGCGCTTGCGGCCATTGTTTCTCTACCGCGTCGCGCAGCCGATGCAGGGAACCCACGCCCGGGTTGCCGCCCCAGGAGAAAATCAACTTGCGCGCACAGCCGGCACCGATCAACTGGTCGTAGATCAGGTCAGGCGTCATGCGCACCAACGTCAGGTCTTTCTTGCCCTGACGAATGATTTCATGGCCTGCGGCCGTAGGGATCAGGTGGGTGAAGCCTTCGAGGGCGACGGTATCGCCGTCGTTCACGAAGCGCTTGACCGCATCACGCAAGGTGAGGATTTCAGCCATGGGGTTGGGCTCCCGGTGTTGATCGAAAAAGGCGCTGAGGTGGCGCCGAAGTGCTTGAAGATTAAGCCGGGGAAATGGACCGAACAATCCGATAATCGACTGAGCGTTCGATTATCGAACCGATTGTTACTTAACTAACCATTGTAAGGAACAGGGTCAATGTGGGAGCTGGCTTGCCTGCGATGGCGCGAGTGGATTCAGCACCGATATCGCAGGCAAGCCAGCTCCCACAGGGGTAGCGATTGGTTTCAGGTGGCATCGGCATGGCTGACCATGCCCTTGATCACCACCGCTGCCGTGGCCAATGCCGCCGGAATCACCAGTGCCGTAAGCACCTGCTCGAAGTTCCAGCCCAGGCCCAGCAAAGTAGCGCCCATCCACGCCCCCAGAATCGCGCCGAAGCGGCCGATGCCGAGCATCCATGACACCCCGGTGGCACGGCCTTGGGTGGGGTAGAAACGTGCTGCCAGGGATGGCATTGCCGATTGCGCACCGTTGACGCACATCCCGGCGACCAGCACCAGGGTGGCCAACAGCGTGATGTTGCCCAGGCTCTGCCCCACCGCGTAGGCAAACACCCCGGCCAGCAGATAAAAAGTGCCGATCACTTTGTGCGGGTTGAACCGGTCCATCGCCCAGCCCACGCCCACCGCGCTCAATACCCCACCAAACTGGAACAGCGCGCCGATAAACGCGGCCTGTTCCATGCTCGCGCCGCTGTCACGCATCAAAGTGGGGAGCCAACTGGTCAGCAGGTAAACAATCACCAGGCCCATAAAGTACGTGAGCCACAACAGCAAGGTGCCAGCGCTGTAGGTGCCCGAGAAGATCACTGCGAACACATTGCGGGCCTTGACGGTTTTTTGCTCCGGTACGCTGAAGTGAGTGGCCTGGGCAACGATGTTTGGCTCGATGGGGGCAAGGGTCTTGCGTACCTTGTCGGTGCCGCGATTGCGTACCACCAGGTAGCGGGCAGACTCCGGCAGCCACACCAACAGCACCACCGCCAGGATCAACGGCAGGATGCCGCCTATCAGCAACAGGCTGTGCCAGCCGAACGCGGGAATCAGCTTGGCCGAAATAAACCCACCACCGGCCATGCCGAGGTTGAAACCACAGAACATGCTGGTCACCAACAAGGATTTATGCCGCTCGGGGGTGTATTCAGACAGCAAGGTGGTGGCATTCGGCATGCCGGCGCCCAGGCCCAGACCGGTGAGAAAGCGCAGCACCAGCAACTGGTCGACATTGGTGCTGTAGGCCGACGCCAGGCTGAACGCACCAAACACCAACACCGCGCCGACCAGCACGACTTTGCGGCCAAAGCGGTCGGCCAGCGGGCCGGAACCGAGTGCGCCAAACACCATGCCGATCAACGCGGCGCTCATCACCGGGCCCAGGCTGGCGCGGTCGATGCCCCAGTCCTGGGACAGTGCCGGCGCGATAAAGCCCATGGCGGCTGTATCGAGGCCGTCGAGAAAGACAATCAGGAAACACAGGATCACCACGCGCCACTGATAGCGCGAAAGTGGCTGGGTGTTGATAAAGGACTGTACGTCCAGGGTGGTACCGACAGAAGGCTGATTCATTATTTTTATTCCACACCGATGGCGGGCTGACGACCTGGGCCGTCATTCTTATTGGGCAGCTCCTCAGAGCGCTGCCGCACATTAATAAGCCAAGGGAAACACCGTCAATCGAGCCCGCCGGGATCTGTGCGGTCACCGAACAGCTTAGGCAAACAGTTGCGCACTCAGCTCACGGCTGGCGCTGAGCATGCTCGGTAGAAAGCGCTGCTCCAACTCACCGCGGCTGACCCGCCCGGCGTGGGTGCTGACATTCAGCGCGGCCAATACCTGGCCGGACGCGTCATACACCGGCACCGCGATGGAGCGCAGGCCCTGCTCCAGTTCCTGGTCGACAATGCACCAGCCCTGCTGAAGCACCTGTTGCAGGCATTCGAATAACGCTTGCGGTGTTGTCAGGGTGCGGCTGGTCTTGGTTTGCAGGTCGGCATGGTCGAGATAATCCTGCAGCGAGGCATCGTCGAGGGCGGCCAGCAGAATGCGACCCATGGACGTGCAATACGCAGGCAGGCGCCCGCCCACCGACAGGTCAACCGAGATCAGCCGCTGGGTGGTGGCGGAACGGGCGATATAGAGGATGTCATCGCCTTCCAGGGTAGCCATGTTGCAGGCTTCATGGAGCTGCTCGCTCATGCGGTCCAGGTAAGGCTGTGCCGAAACGGCCAGCGGTGTGGACGACAGATAGGCGTGACCGAGGGTCAGCACCTTGGGCAACAGCGAGTAGGTGCGCCCATCCGTGGTGGCGTAGCCGAGCTTGATCAAGGTGTGCAGGCAACGGCGCACGGCGGCGCGGGGAATTTCGGTGCGGTGGCTGATCTGGGCGATGGTCAGGTGACGCTTGCGCTCCTGGAACGCCTGCACCACGGCCAGGCCACGGGCCAGGGACGTCATGAAATCCGGATCACCGGTGAATGCCTGGATGCGCTTGGCCGGTGAAGCCACGATCGGCGGCGCTACTGATGCAAAGGAGTTGCGCAATTGATCGTTCATTTCAACGGGCCTTCTCTTGTTATCACCACGGGAGGGTTGGCGGCTATTACAAGCCGTGCCGGCCGCCCTGCACAAGTCAACGCCGGTAACATTGGGCGATTATCGGACAACCATGCGATTATCGCAATTTGGCCGGCATGGGTGCAGATCCTGCAGATAAGGTTCGAGATTTAGCTGATGTTGCCGAAAAGTGTAGGCATTTACCCTTCTCTCAGTATGAATACAGATATGAAGATGACGCTGTTCACAAATACGTCGGCGATATGTAACAAAACCCAAGCACGCCGTTGACGCTTTTTAACTTCATGATGATAGTGTTATTCAAATGCGCCGCTATAATGCAACCTGTGCAGAGGTCAGCCCGGTATCACTATCGGGAGGGGAGCTCACCAGGCATTGCAGGCTGCAGGCAACGCCGGTCACAAGTACTCGCTTAAAAGAACGGCCCTCAGGCCCGTATACCAACTTGAACGGTTCTACTGTTCTATTTGGAATCGCCCCGAGCACGACTTTCAGGCATGACACTGCGCAATCAATAACTCAACTCAATTAGGTAATACTGTGACGAAAGATGAACTGCGCGCGGAACTTGAGCGCCAGGAGCAACGTTACAAGGACGTCTACGGCGGGGAAGTCACCACCTACGCCGCGCAACCTGAGCCGGAACGCAAACCATGGCGCAAACGAGCCAGCCTGCTGGATCAGGCATTTGCCCAGGAAATCCAAAAAATCGAGCAGGAACTCAAGACCGAGGAGCCCTGAGCACTTTGGTCGAGTTCAGCGCCTTGCAGTCGCTGCAGGTCAACCACTGGTTCAGCGGCCGCTGGTCAGTAACCTACAGCCACCCACGAAATTTCATACAAATGTTTCAGGCATGGCATTTTCATGACAAAAGCCCGCCTTCCGCGGCCCGCGCTTTATAAATCAAAGACTTGCCAAAGCCCCGAAAACCCTGGGATACGTGTGTCTTGCCGGTTTTTTTTCCAGGAAGATTGTTACCGATGAGCAGCTAATGCATCGATTACTGATGTTTTCTGGCATAATCGCGCCCCCTTACGACCGGGTCAGAAAACCTTCATGATCGATTTATTCAGCGGACTGGATGCTTGGGTTCTCGTGAGCCTGTTGCTCGCCCTGGCCTTTGTCCTCGCCTTCGAGTTCATCAATGGCTTTCATGACACCGCTAACGCGGTGGCCACAGTCATCTATACCAAAGCCATGCCGCCACACCTGGCCGTGTTCTTCTCCGGGGTGTTCAATTTCCTCGGGGTATTGCTCGGTGGTGTCGGTGTCGCCTACGCCATCGTGCACTTGCTGCCGGTGGAGTTACTGATCAATGTGAACACCGGCCACGGCTTGGCAATGGTCTTCTCGTTGTTGGCGGCGGCGATCACCTGGAACCTGGGCACCTGGTACTTCGGTATCCCCGCCTCCAGCTCCCACACCCTGATCGGCTCGATCCTCGGTGTCGGCCTGGCCAATGCATTGATCAACGACATCCCCCTGGCTGACGGTGTGAACTGGCAGAAGGCCGTGGATATCGGCGCCTCCCTGGTGTTCTCGCCGATGGCGGGCTTCCTGGTCGCCGCCCTGGTGCTGATCGGCCTGAAGTGGTGGCGCCCGCTGTCTAAGATGCACAAGACCCCGGACCAGCGCCGCAAGCTCGACGACAAGAAGCACCCGCCGTTCTGGAACCGCCTGGTCCTGGTGATTTCGGCCATGGCTGTAAGCTTCGTGCACGGCTCCAACGATGGCCAGAAAGGCATCGGCCTGATCATGCTGGTACTGATCGGTATCGTGCCGGCGCAGTTCGTATTGGACCTGGGCAGCACAACTTACCAGATCGAACGTACCCGCGACGCCACCCTGCACTTGAACCAGTTCTACCAGCGCAACCACGAGACCCTCGGTGAGTTCCTGGCCCTGGGCAAAAGCGTGAAGGATGACCTGCCGGGCAAGTTCCGCTGCAACCCGCAGCAGACCGAACCGACGATCAACGCGCTGCTGGGCACCCTCAAGGGCGTCTCGGACTACCACTCGCTGACGGCCGACCACCGCATCGAAGTGCGTCGCTACCTGCTTTGCCTGGATGACACCGCGAAAAAGGTCGGCAAGCTGCCAGGCTTGGACTCCCGTGAGAAGTCAGACCTCGACAAGCTGCGCAAAGACCTGACCGCCACCACCGAGTACGCTCCGTTCTGGGTGATTCTCGCGGTCGCACTGGCCCTGGGCCTGGGCACCATGGTGGGCTGGAAGCGCGTGGTACTGACCATCGGTGAGAAGATCGGCAAGCAAGGCATGACCTATGCCCAGGGCATGTCGGCGCAAATCACCACGGCCACCATGATCGGCTTTGCCAATATCTTCGCCCTGCCAGTGTCCACCACCCACGTCCTGTCTTCTGGCGTGGCGGGCACCATGGTTGCCAACAAAAGCGGCCTGCAAGGTGGCACCGTCAAGACCATCCTGATGGCCTGGGTATTGACCTTGCCAGCGACCGTAGGCCTCTCGGCCGGGTTGTTCTGGTTGGCGTCCAAGGCTTTGGGCAACTGATAGCCAGCCGGCAATAAAAAAGGTGCGACCCGCGAGGGTCGCACCTTTTTTTATGCTCGTTCCCACGCTCTGCGTGGGAATGCCGCCACGGACGCTCCGCGTCCCACTCGCGCACGGGTGACGCGTAGCGTCACAGGATGCATTCCCACGCGGAGCGTGGGAACGAGCCAAAAAAAAGGGCGACCGAAGTCGCCCAAAATGCCTTGCGTGCTCATGTAACCCGGAAAGACTTAAGGTTTTTTACGCTTGTTCGCGTCTTTCCAGATAAAAAATCCAAACCCTACAAAAAACAGCACCATGAGGCTAACAGTCAGCACTCCGGCGAAAACCACATTATCGAAAAACATGACCGGCCTCCTGCACTTGCCCTGTTGCGATAGGGCTAAGTTAATGGAGAAGGCGCAGTGGGAAATTGACCAGGATCAATGTCGCCCACAACGGGGCGTAAAGAAGGGGAATAACTGACCTGCATCAATGGATACAGGGCGTTTCAACGTTTTTTCGGCTTGCTCTTGGACTTTTTCTTGGTCTTGCCCAAGGGCATGGCTTGTTCAAAGGCTTGGCGCACTTCATTCAAGCGTTTGTCATTGAGGTCGTGCACGCGCTTGGCACGTTCGGCGTTCAGGTCGATCAGCTTGTCGTCATCACTCATGGCTTGGCTTACGTCGTGGCGGGAATGCCTCAATAATGCGGCCTGCCCCGCCCGACGGCAATTAAGCGGGCGACAAAATGCAGGCCATCGACCAAAATCGGCATTTTCTACCCTGCCCAGGAGGCGCATCCAGGTGGCCTTGCACAACGACCTTCCACCGCTGCTGGCCCTGCGCGCCTTCGAGGCCGTGGCGCGGCACTTGAGTTTTATCAAGGCGGCCAACGAGTTGTCGGTGACCCAAAGCGCGCTGAGCCACCAGGTACATAAGCTCGAACACCACCTGGGCAAACCGTTGTTTATCCGGCGAACCCGTGCGATTGACCTGACGTTGGCCGGGCAAGATTACTACGCGCAAATCCGCCCTGCCCTGGACGCCATCGCCGCTGCGACGCGCAACCAACGGGGTGCGCCCAGCGCAAGTGTGTTGCGTATCGGCTTGCTGGCATCCTTTGCCACGTTATGGCTGGCGCCGCGCCTGGCCGAGTTTCTACGGTGCTACCCCCATATCCAGGTGGAGTTGCTGCCCGCCATTCAACTGGCCAACGTCGCCACGGCCGAGGTTGACCTGGCCATCCGCTACGGCAAGGGCGACTGGCCCGACGTGCGCGCCACACGCCTGATGGCCGAAACCCTGTCACCGGTATGCAGCCCTGGGTTCAAAGCCAGGCAGATCGCCAGGGGCGCGCTGTTGATGGCGACCTCCCACCGCCCTTTCGAGTGGACCGATTGGTCGGCCCATTACCAGGTCAACCTAGATCACCACCCCCGCGTGATGCTGCATGACTACAACATCGTGGTCGAAGCGACCGTGGCCGGCCAGGGGATCGCCATGGGCCGCCATCGCCTGATCGAACGCAGGCTCCAGGACGGCAGCCTGGTAGAGGCCTTTGACTGGCCGCCCTATCACAGCGATATCGGCTATTGGCTGATCGCACCTCAGCGCCCGCTCAGTGAGGCGGCTGAATGCTTCAGCCAGTGGTTGAAGCAGGCGTGTGCCGACGCGTGAGGTTTTTCGATACGTCGGTTGAGATCTATCCGTTTGTCGCCCCTCGCCACCGCCAACATGCTGGAACCTTCTGACACCAGAGGATTTCACCATGACCGACTCCATCCGCCAGCGCGTACACGCCCTCGGCCTGACACTGCCCACGCCCAGCCAACCCGCTGCCAACTATGTCAATCATGTGATCAGCCAACACCAGCTGTTCATCTCGGGACAAATTCCCATGGCCGATGGCAAACCTGCCTACCTTGGCCGGCTGGGCGATTCTCTCAGCGATGAAGATGGCGCCCAAGCGGCGGAATTGGCGGCGCTGGGCCTGCTGGGGCAATTGAGCGACGCGTTGGGCGATGACCTGTCGCGGGTGGTGCGCATCCTGCGCCTGGGCGTGTTCATTGCCAGCAGCGCCGACTTCCAGCGCCAAAGCCTGGTCGCCAATGGCGCTTCGAACCTGCTGGTCAATGCCCTCGGCGACAAGGGCCGGCACGTGCGCACCGCCGTAGGGGTCTGCAGTCTGCCGGCTGGTGTCGCCGTGGAAGTGGACGCCATTTTCGAGCTGCAGCCATGACCCCGCTGCAAGTCCAGCACTTGCGAGAAGCCACGCCCGGTTGCCAGTCCGGCATCGTGCACTTCAACCACGCCGGGGCATCCTTGCCCAGCCAGGCGACGCTCGACGCCATCATCGAACAGCTGCAACGCGAAGCCCGCGACGGCCCGATGGAGGCCGGAGAACAGGGTGCCGTCTTAGTGGAAAATGCCCGCCGAGCCGCCGGCCAACTGCTCAATGCGCCCGCCTCATCGATTGCCTTCGCCAGCAGTGGCTCGACGGCCTGGAGCATGGCCTTCCAGGCGCTGGGGCCATGGCAGCCGGGCGATCGTATTCTAGTGGGGCGCCACGAATGGGGCGGTAACCTGGCGAGCATGGAACTGGCCGTTCAAGCCGGGGCGCGGGTGGAGGTCATCCCGTGCGATGCCAGCGGCGCGGCCTGCCCGGTGGCGTTGGAGGCGATGCTGGATGCAAAGGTGAAGCTGATCGACCTCACCTGGCTGCCGGCCAACGGTGGCTTGATCAACCCGGCCCAGGCCATCGGCGATGTGGCCAGGCGGCATACCATTCCCTACTTCATCGACGCGGGCCAAGCCGTCGGCCAGGTGCCGGTGGATGTACAAGCGTTGCAGTGCGATGTGCTCAAGTCTGCCGGCCGCAAACACCTGCGCGGGCCTCGCGGTACCGCGCTGCTGTATATCAGGCCGGATTTTCTGCCGCATCTGAACCCGGCCCAACGCGACGTGTTTTCAGCGCCCTGGACCGCAGAAGGCTTCGACCTGCGCAACGACGCCCGGAGCTTTGAAACCAGCGAAGTCTCTTTCGCCCTGCTGGCCGGCCTGGGCAATGCGTTGCACGAGATCAATCAACTGGGGATTGAGCAAGTATGGCAAAGGGTCTCGAAGACCAGCGCGCGAATCCGCGAAGCACTGCGTCAGATACCGGGAATTACCTTGCATGACTTAGGCAGAACGCATTCAGGCTTGATCGCGTTCAACCTGGCCGGCTGGGACAGCTTTGAACTCAAGCAACGCCTGGCCTGCAAGCGCATCAACATCGGCGCCAATGGCGTGGCCTACACCCCGCTGGATATGCAAGCACGTGGGTTGAACAGCATTGCGCGCATCTCCGTCAGCCCGCTCAACACCGATGACGATATTGAGCTGCTGGTGAAGGCCCTGCGCGAACTGAACGGTTAGACCTCGATATCCACCCACAGGCCCTGGCGCGGCGCGTCTTCGATCAGCGGCGCCACGGGCACGGTGTTGTCAGCGTTGAGCAAGTCGCCGGGAATCGGCAAATGCTGCTCCGCGTCGTCGTCGGCTTCGCGCCGGCGTTTCTGCTGCTCCTGCTGGCGACGCTGCTCTTCGCGCAGCAGAAAGGTCGATTGCTCGGCATCGCCTTTTTTCAGGTCGATCGTGCTCTCGTTGGAGCCCGGTTGAATGGGCACCACCGGCGGAATATCCGGTTTCTGGCGTGCCGGGTCGAGTTGCGACGTGACCGGCACAACACTGACGGGCAGCATGGGTGGCAGCATGATAATTATTCTCCTGATCAACAGGCTGTCGGCGGGTGGCAGGGCGACTTGAGCACCCGCGTGCCAAGCTGTGACTCAGTCGACACTCTCAAGTGCCCGCCACCCGTCGATTCAATTTCCGCCTGCCCGTACAAACAGCGTAGTTTTTGTCAGAGTTCTTGGGCGCCGGGCCGTGTTCCGTTAACATAGTCGGCTTTTTCACGGCGGGAGTCAGGCAGCATGGCGCAGCAGTATCAACCGGGGCAACGCTGGATTAGTGACAGCGAAGCAGAGCTGGGGTTAGGCACCGTTCTGGCACAGGACGGCCGCTTGTTGACCGTGCTCTATCCGGCCACTGGCGACACTCGCCAGTATGCGCTACGGAATGCGCCCCTCACTCGCGTGAGGTTTTCGCCGGGTGACACCATCACCCATTTCGAAGGCTGGAAAATGACCGTACAGGAAGTCGACGACGTCGATGGCCTGCTGGTCTACCACGGCCTCAATGGGCAGAACGAGCAGGTCACCCTGCCAGAAACCCAACTGTCCAACTTCATCCAGTTCCGCCTGGCCAGTGATCGCCTGTTCGCCGGGCAGATCGACCCGCTGGCGTGGTTCTCGCTGCGCTACCACACCCTGGAACACACCAGCCGCCAGTTGCAGTCCTCGCTGTGGGGCCTGGGTGGCGTACGCGCCCAACCGATTGCCCACCAACTGCACATCGCCCGCGAAGTCGCTGACCGTATCGCGCCACGCGTGTTGCTGGCGGACGAAGTGGGTTTGGGCAAGACCATCGAAGCAGGCCTGGTGATCCATCGCCAACTGCTCTCGGGCCGTGCCAACCGCGTACTGATCCTGGTCCCGGAAAACCTGCAGCACCAATGGCTGGTGGAAATGCGCCGCCGCTTCAACCTGCAGGTTGCGCTGTTCGATGAAGAGCGCTTTATCGAAAGCGATGCCACCAACCCGTTCGAAGACACCCAGCTTGCACTCGTTGCGCTGGAATGGCTGGTGGACGACGAGAAGGCCCAGGACGCGCTGTTCGCCGCCGGCTGGGACTTGCTGGTAGTCGACGAAGCCCACCACCTGGTGTGGCACGAAGACAAGGCCAGCGCCGAATACTCGCTGGTCGAACAACTGGCCGAAGTGATTCCTGGCGTGCTGCTGCTAACCGCCACCCCGGAACAACTGGGCCAGGACAGCCATTTTGCACGCCTGCGCCTGCTGGACCCGAACCGCTTCCACGACCTGCAAGCCTTCCGCGCCGAGAGCGAAAACTATCGCCCGGTGGCCGAAGCCGTGCAGGAGCTGCTGGACAAGGGCCGCCTGTCGCCGACCGCGCACAAGACCATTCAAGGCTTCCTCGGTGACGAAGGTGAAGCCCTGCTCACCGCCGTCAACGATGGCGACACCGAGGCCAGCGCGCGCCTGGTGCGTGAACTGCTGGACCGCCACGGCACCGGCCGCGTGCTGTTTCGCAACACCCGTGCTGCGGTGCAAGGCTTCCCCGAGCGCAAGCTGCACGCCTACCCGCTACCGAACCCGGACGAATACCTCGAACTGCCCCTGGGCGAACACGCCGAGCTGTACCCGGAAGTCAGCTTCCAGGCGCAACCGGACATCGAGGAAGAGAACCGCTGGTGGCGTTTCGACCCTCGGGTCGAGTGGCTGATCGACCAGTTGAAAATGCTCAAGCGCACCAAGGTCCTGGTGATCTGCGCCCACGCCGAAACCGCCATGGACCTGGAAGACGCCCTGCGTGTGCGCTCCGGCATCCCGGCCACGGTGTTCCACGAAGGCATGAATATTCTGGAGCGTGACCGCGCCGCTGCCTATTTTGCCGATGAAGAGTTCGGTGCCCAGGTGCTGATCTGCTCGGAAATCGGCAGTGAAGGCCGCAACTTCCAGTTCTCCCATCACCTGGTGCTGTTCGACCTGCCGTCCCACCCCGACCTGCTGGAACAGCGCATCGGGCGCCTGGACCGGATCGGCCAGAAACACGTGATCGAACTGCACGTGCCCTACCTGGAAACCAGCCCGCAAGAGCGCCTGTTCCAGTGGTACCACGAGGCGCTCAATGCCTTCCTCAACACCTGCCCGACCGGCAACGCCTTGCAGCATCAGTTCGGCCCACGCCTGCTGCCCTTGCTGGAAGCCGCCGACGACGGCGAGTGGCAAGCCCTGATCGACGAAGCCCGTGCCGAGCGCGAGCGCCTGGAGCAGGAGCTGCACACCGGTCGCGACCGCTTGCTCGAACTCAATTCAGGCGGCGCTGGCGAAGGCGATGCACTGGTCGAGGACATCCTCGAACAAGACGACCAGTTCGCCCTGCCGATCTATATGGAAACCCTGTTCGACGCATTCGGCATCGACAGCGAAGACCATTCGGAAAACGCGCTGATCCTCAAGCCCAGCGAAAAAATGCTCGACGCCAGCTTCCCCCTGGGCGACGACGAGGGTGTAACCATCACCTACGACCGTAACCAGGCGCTGTCGCGCGAAGACATGCAGTTCATCACCTGGGAGCACCCGATGGTGCAAGGCGGCATGGACCTGGTGCTGTCCGGTTCCATGGGCAACACCGCCGTGGCGCTGATCAAGAACAAGGCGCTCAAGCCAGGCACCGTATTGCTTGAACTGCTGTATGTCAGCGAAGTGGTCGCCCCGCGCTCCCTGCAACTGGGTCGCTACCTGCCACCGGCCGCCTTGCGCTGCTTGCTGGATGCCAACGGCAATGACCTGTCGGGCCGCGTGTCGTTCGTAACCTTGAATGACCAGCTGGAAAGCGTGCCACGGGCCAGCGCGAACAAATTCGTACAGGCGCAGCGCGACCAACTCACACCGCGCATCAACGCCGGTGAAGAGAAGATCGCCCCGCGTCACGCCGAGCGTGTAGCCGAAGCCAAGCGTCGCCTGGCAGCAGACACCGACGAAGAGCTGGCGCGCCTGACCGCGCTGCAAGCGGTCAACCCGACCGTGCGTGACAGCGAGTTGGTCGCCTTGCGCAACCAGCGCGAGCAAGGCCTGGCCATGCTCGATAAAGCGGCACTGCGACTGGAAGCTATTCGGGTGTTGGTGGCGGGTTGATAATCCGCTGAACGTAAAAGGCCCGCGCAATGCGGGCCTTTTTATTAGCCTTAGAGATCGTTCCCCCGCTCGGCGTGGGAATGCATCATGTGACGCTCTGCGTCACGACTTTTAAGCGGACGCAGAGCGTCCAGAGCGGCGTTCCCACGCAGAGCATGGGAACGATCACTCGGTCTCACGCCGTTGCCGCCGCTGCCGGCACCTCAACCGCACTCAACCCTTCCTTCATCCGCTTGGCATCACGCACAAAACTGCGCGAGGCCTGGAACAGAAACAGCATGGTCAAGAACAACGCCACTGGAATCAGGTACATGGCGTCATGCAAGCCTACCGCTTTATAAGCCTCTGTCATCTGCTGCGCCCCAGCCGCATACATCGCTGAATGGGCAAAGTGATCGGACAACGCCCCGACCACCACCGGCCCCATGCCACCGCCGAGCAGATACAGCCCGGCAAAGAACAGCGCCATCGCCGTTGCGCGCAAGCGTGGTTCGACCACGTCCTGGATCGCGGTATACACGCAGGTATAGAAGTTGTAGGCAAACAGCCAGCCCACACTGAACAGCGCGACAAACACCCCGATTTCGACACGCCCGGCATGCAATGCCCAGGCGGTGGTGACCGTGGAGATGATCAAGCTGAAGGCGGCGAACAACAGTCGGCCATTGGCGACCCGCTGATGAATCTTGTCGGCAATCCAGCCCCCCAGCGTCAAGCCCACCAAACCGGTCAGGCCGACGATGACACCCGTCGCGACGGCCGCGTCCTGCAACGGCATGAGGAAATAGCGCTGCAGCATCGGCACCAGGAACGAGTTGCACGCATAGGTGGCAAAGTTAAAGCACAACCCGGCCAGCACCAGCCACAGAAAGGTCGGCACAGCCAGCACGCGACGGATCGGGCGGTCGACGCGCTCTTGGGAGACTTGCACGGTTTCCGCCGCACCACGCTTGGGTTCTTTTATGTAGAACATAAACACCGCAAGGATCAGCCCCGGCACCGCCGCGATAAAGAAGGGCGCGCGCCAGCTGTCGAACGCCTTGACCATCGCACCGATCGTAAAGAACGCCAGCAACAGGCCCAACGGCAGGCCAAGCATGAAAATCCCCATGGCTCGGGCACGGCGGTGGGCGGGAAAGAGGTCGCCAATCAGCGAATTGGCCGCGGGTGCATAGCTGGCTTCGCCGATGCCAATGCCCATGCGTACCAGCAGGAAGGTCCAGAAACTGCCGACCATGCCGTTGACCGCCGTCAGCCCGCTCCAGGCGAACAGGCCCCAACCCATCAACTTGCTGCGTGAACCGGTGTCGGCCAGGCGCCCGAGCGGCAGCCCGGCAATGGCGTAGACGATGGTAAAAGCGGTGCCGATGATACCGAGCTGGAAGTCGCTCAGGTGCCATTCCATGCGGATGGGCTCAATGATGATCGCGGGAATGGTGCGGTCAAAAAAGTTGAACAGGTTAGCGAGGAACAGCAGGAACAGAATGCGCCAGGCATTCGCCGCTTGGGTCGAGTTCTGCATGGGTCCGTCTCTTTTATTGTTATGAGAGCTGCGATGCCCGATGCATCCTGCTCAGGTCACTGCAACATAGTCAGGCTGGCAGTGATTGTCTGTAATGATTCGTAAAGCTGATAGGGCATGATTTCACCCAGGCAACAGCGGATTTTGCCCACGAAAATATAAGTGCGTGCCCCTCTTCCCAATGGCGATGGCACGGATAGAATGGCGAGCCTTTCGTAGCACCCTCCTCCTACTTTTCTTATTGATGACGCCCATGTCCGAAGCCAGTCCGTGTCTGAATTGCGGTGCCTGCTGTTCACACTTTCGCGTGTCTTTCTTCTGGGGTGAGTGCGCCTCGTCCGGGGGCACGGTGCCCGATGACCTGGTGGTGCAGATCAACCCCAGCCGCGTGGCGATGATCGGCACCGATCAGAAACCTGCACGGTGCTGCAGCCTTGAAGGTGAAGTCGGACAGGCCACCAGCTGCTCTATTTATGAGCAACGCTCCAGCGTATGCCGTGAGTTCGACTCGTCCTGGAGCCAGGGCGAGCAAAATGTCGATTGCGACGCCGCCCGTGCCGCATTCGGCCTGGCGCCGCTGGAAGCCCCACACTTCGAACTCGACCTGCCCATCAGCGCTTAGCACCAAACGCTATGGAAGGCATGTCAAAATAATTTGAGATCAAAACGCCATTACTCATGGCAAATCTTCGGAGACTTCTATACTCGATCTCATCGGTCATCGCCTCTGGCAGTGACATGGCTCTATGACGGGATACGCTATGGAATGGCTGGGGCAGCACTTTTTTACCGACCTTCCAGATAGTGGGCATTTATTACTCAATTGCAGTCATAACCCCTTTCTGGTGCTACTGGCGTACCTGGTCGCCTGCGCGGCGGGCTTCGGTACGCTGGACATGGCCGAACGTGTGGGCCATGTCGAAGACCCCACCGCCCGCCGCCATTGGCGCTGGCTGGGCGCGGGTTGCCTGGCAGGCGGAATCTGGTCGACCCATTTCATCAGCATGCTGGCGTTCCAGGCCCCCATCGCCATTCACTACGAATTGATCATGACGTTCGCCTCGCTGCTGATCGCCCTGATCGCCTCGCTGCTCGCCATGCAGACCCTCAGTCATACTCACCTGCGCTTTCATCAGTACCTGGTGGCTTCGGTGTGGATGGGACTGGGTATCGCGCTGATGCATTACGTGGGCATGTCGGCCATGCGCTCCCAGGCCCAGGTGTACTTCGAAACACGGCTGTTCCTGGCCTCGGTGGCGATTGCCATCGGCGCCAGCCTGGCGGCATTGTTGCTGTCCAGCTACCTGCGCAACGGAACCGGCATGTTTCACCAACTGCTCAAATACGCCGCCAGCCTGGTGCTGGGGGCCGGGATCCTGAGCATGCATTTCACCGGCATGGCGGCCATGCAAATGCTGGTGCCCGCTGGCGCGGATCTTTCATTGCCGGTGGATGGCAGTCCGATTCAACTGGGGTTGTCGGTGGCGGTAATTACCTTGCTGGTGATCGGCAGTAGTGTCAGCGCAGCCCTGGCAGATAAAAAGCTGCAGCACAAAGAGCGGGACCTGCGCCGGGTCAATGCGCTGCTCAGCGAACTCGACCAGGCCCGCGCTTCACTGCAACAAGTGGCCCACTTCGATGCACTGACCAGCCTGCTCAACCGCCGTGGTTTCAATCAGATCTTCGCGGAAAAGGTTGCGGAAAAAACCCGAAGCCAAGGCATGCTGGCGGTAATCTTTCTCGACATTGATCACTTCAAGCGCATCAATGACAGCCTTGGCCACGATGCGGGCGACCAGTTGCTCACGGTGCTGGCCGGGCATATCAAGGGCTCGATACGCAGCCATGAAGATGTAGTGGCACGCTTTGGCGGCGATGAATTCTGCATTCTGATCACTATTCATCACCGCGACGAAGCCCGGCAGATGGCCCAGCGCATCATGCAGAAGATGAAAGAGCCCATCGAGCTGGCTGGCCGGCGCATGGTGATGACCACCAGCATCGGCATCAGCCTGTTTCCCGAGGACGGCCACACCTGCGAAGAGCTGCTGAAAACTGCCGACCTGGCGCTGTACCAATCCAAGGACGCCGGGCGCAACAGCTTGCACTTCTTCAGCTCCAACCTGAAAACACGCGCCTTCCTTGAGCTGCAACTGGAGGAGGAACTGCGCGCCGCCTTGCGTACGCGCAACCAGCTGGTGCTGTTTTATCAGCCGATCTTCGACATGAAGCTGGGCAAGGTCACGCGCCTGGAAGCCCTGGTGCGCTGGCAACACCCCCAGCACGGACTCCTGGCTCCGGACCGCTTTATCGGCATTGCCGAGAACAACGGGCTGATCGCCGAGCTGGACCACTGGGTATTGCGCCAGGCCTGTCACGACCTGAGCCTGTTGTCTGACCGGGGCTACACCGAGTTGATCATGGCGGTGAACTGCTCGGCGTTGAACCTGGCGCGTGACGAACTGGCCGATGAAATCGAAGACGCCCTGCGCTTCGCCGGCATAGGCACCAACCGACTTGAACTGGAAGTCACTGAAAATGCGCTGATGGGCAACATCAGCAGCACCCTGGCACTGTTGCGGCAAATTCGCGCCCTGGGTGTGTCACTGGCCATCGATGACTTCGGCACTGGCTATTCGTCGCTGGCTTATCTCAAGCGCTTGCCGCTCAACACCTTGAAGATCGACCGCTCGTTTATCCAGGACATTCCCAAATCCACCGCAGACAGTGAAATCGTCCAGGCGGTTATCGGCATGGCCCACACCCTGCACTTGCAGGTGGTCACCGAAGGCGTGGAAACCCAAGCGCAGTTCGAGCTGCTGCTCAAGCATGGCTGTGACTACATCCAAGGCTACCTGCTCAGCCCGGCGGTGCCTTTCAATGACATCATCGGCGTGATGCAGGGGATTGCCATGCGCAACCCGCTATACCCGCTCAGCGTGGAGAACAACGACGCTCCACAGCCAAAAGACCCGGCGCCAGGGCGTATCGGCCCGCCGTCTATTGTCAGGCCGATTCGCTGAGACCCAGGCACGGGGAGTGGTGGTGTAATCGCTGCTTCTCTTCACGCCGGGTCATACCTGGAAACAATTGCGCCACTCATTCCTTCGGACCTCAACTGTTCCCGTGACGCTTACGTCACCCTCGGCTGTGACCTTTCTCTACGGCAAGGTGCCATCACGCGTTCAGCGGTTACTCGGCTACACACTTCAGCGCGTGAAAAATACGCACCTTTTTCGTGCGCGCCATTCTTATGCTGCCCTTTCCTGGATCAGGATCCATGGCGAGACCACCACTGCCCATAAGCTTGGATCCCGTTCGACCAGGTCCAATGCCCGCGTCGCAGACACCTCGCCAAGGGTGCCTGCAGCCAGCCAGGCGGCGACTTTGTCACGGTTGTCTTCGGCCATTCCTTCGGCGGCCTCGATCAAATCCAGGCCGGCATCGACCCACAATAGGGCACCCTTGGCAAAGAACGGTTCAAGCTCCTTCCAGGAAATTTCGGCGGTTTCACCGAGCAGCTTGGCATAGAGGGTGCTTGGTTCTTGCGTCATGGGAATTCACCTGAGTAGAAAATCGGCGCAATCATAGCCCCGTCGCTCAGGCAGAAAAACCCAGTAGCAAATGAAGTAGCGATTGAAACTGCCAGGAAAGCCAAGGAATGCCTTGAAAGCTGTTAGCAGCCCGGCGCAATTCTGTCTTTTTCTTTCACTTAAGCGACATACCCAGGTTTTGCCCCCAGCTGCCAGCTTTTCAAGCGATCAGCCGGCGCTCTACACTGTACCGGTACAGTTGCCAGGGCAATGCCGGGGGGATATCCGCGATATCTGATCCGGTTCTGCAGCTCACAAGGCCGCTAGAACTATAAAAAATACAACAGTAAGAGTGGAGCACTATGAATAAGGCTACTAAGCAGATTTCCAAACTGTTTGCCGCTATGGTCCTGGCTGGGGTTGCCGGCCATTCGTTCGCAGCCGACACCATCAAGATCGGCATCGCCGGTCCCAAGACCGGTCCGGTGACGCAATACGGCGACATGCAATTCATGGGTGCCAAGCAAGCCATCAAAGACATCAACGCCAAGGGCGGCGTAGACGGCAAGATGCTTGAGGCCAAGGAATACGACGACGCTTGCGATCCAAAACAAGCCGTGGCCGTTGCCAACAAAGTGGTCAATGATGGCGTCAAGTTCGTTGTCGGCCACCTCTGCTCCAGCTCCACTCAGCCAGCGTCGGATATCTATGAAGACGAAGGCGTCATCATGATCACCCCCGCTGCCACCAGCCCTGAAATCACTTCCCGTGGCTACAAGCTGATTTTCCGCACCATCGGCCTGGACAGCGCGCAAGGCCCAGCGGCCGGCAACTACATCGCCGACCACGTGAAGCCGAAAATCGTTGCCGTCCTGCACGACAAGCAGCAATACGGTGAAGGTATTGCCAGCGCCGTGAAGAAGACCCTTGAAGAAAAAGGCACCAAGGTTGCCGTCTTCGAAGGCCTGAACGCCGGTGACAAAGACTTCTCCTCGATCATCCAGAAACTCAAGCAAGCCAACGTCGACTTCGTCTACTACGGCGGTTACCACCCTGAGCTGGGCCTGATCCTGCGCCAAGCCAAGGAAAAAGGCCTGAACGCCAAGTTCATGGGCCCAGAAGGCGTGGGTAACGACTCTATCTCGCAAATCGCCCAGGGCGCTTCCGAAGGCCTGCTGGTGACCCTGCCGAAATCGTTCGACACCGACCCTGCCAACAAAGCCATCGTTGAAGAGTTCGCGAAGAACAAACAGGACCCAACCGGTCCGTTCGTATTCCCGGCGTACTCGGCAGTTGAAGTCATCGCCGGCGGTATCGCTGCCGCGAAGAGCGAAGACACCGCCAAAGTGGCCGAGGCCATCCACGCCGGTACCTTCAAGACCCCTACCGGCGACCTGAGCTTCGACGCCAAGGGCGACCTGAAGGACTTCAAGTTCGTGGTCTACGAATGGCACTTCGGTAAACCAAAAACCGAAGTTTCCCCTCAGTAAGCCAGGCGTTACTGGTCAACAAGCCCACTGTGCAAGCAGTGGGCTTTGTTTTACGAGGTTTATGGGCCATGTCACCCGCGATCCGGGCGCTGGCTCACCTGAAAATCTTAAAACCGTCACCAGCGGTTCGCTGGCAAACGCTTCGTGCAACCTGGTCACAGAACAGGGCACCGAGCCGGAAATGACTCCACCAGTGAAATGCGTATCGGGTTTTTAGGAGCGCTGTAATGCCTGAGATCTATCATTTTTTCCAACAGCTGGTTAATGGCCTGACCATTGGCAGCACCTATGCCTTGATAGCCATTGGCTACACAATGGTTTACGGCATCATTGGAATGATCAACTTCGCCCATGGCGAGGTGTACATGATTGGTTCCTACGTGGCCTTTATCGCCCTTGCCGGGCTGGCCATGATGGGGATCCACTCCCTGCCGCTATTGATGACCGCTGCGTTCCTGGCGTCGATCATCGTAACCAGTGCCTATGGCTACAGCATCGAGCGGGTTGCCTACCGTCCCCTGCGGGGCAGCAACCGTTTGATCCCGCTGATTTCCGCGATCGGCATGTCGATTTTCCTGCAGAACACCGTATTGCTGTCCCAGGACTCCAAGGACAAGTCCATTCCCAACCTGATTCCGGGGAGCATCTCCTTCGGCCCGGGTGGCGCACAAGAAGTGCTGATTTCGTACATGCAGATTCTGGTTTTCGTGGTCACCCTGGTGGCCATGCTGGGCCTGACGCTGTTCATCTCCCGCTCCCGTCTGGGGCGCGCCTGCCGGGCCTGCGCCGAAGACATCAAGATGGCCAACCTGCTGGGCATCAACACCAACAACATCATCGCCCTGACCTTCGTCATTGGTGCTGCGCTGGCGGCCGTTGCGGCCGTGTTGCTGAGCATGCAATACGGCGTGATCAACCCCAACGCCGGTTTCCTGGTGGGCCTCAAGGCCTTTACCGCTGCGGTATTGGGCGGCATCGGCAGCATTCCGGGCGCCATGCTCGGCGGGCTGGTGCTGGGTGTGGCCGAAGCCTTTGGCGCCGATATCTTCGGTGACCAGTACAAGGACGTCGTCGCGTTCGGCCTGTTGGTTCTGGTGTTGTTGTTCCGTCCGACCGGCATCCTGGGCCGTCCGGAGGTTGAGAAAGTATGAGCAGATATCTTAAATCGGCGTTTTTCAGCGCCTTGCTGGTGTGGGCCGTGGCCTTCCCGGTACTCGGCCTCAAGCTGAGCATTGTCGGCATCAACCTGGAAGTGCACGGCACCGGGCCTGTGACCCTGACCGTCATCGCCCTGTGTTCGGTGCTGATGTTCCTGCGTGTACTGTTCACCCAGCAGGTCGGTGCCTTGTTCAAGGGCAACCGTGGCCCGTTGGTGTCGCCCAAGGTCAGCCAATTTCTGACCCTGCCGCGCACCCAGCGCTACATCATCATCGGGTTGATCATCGCGGCGCTGATCTGGCCGTTCTTCGGCTCGCGCGGCGCGGTCGACATTGCCACGCTGATCCTGATCTACGTGTTGCTGGGCCTGGGCCTGAACATCGTGGTGGGCCTGGCAGGCCTGCTCGACCTGGGTTATGTGGGCTTCTACGCCGTGGGTGCCTATACCTACGCGCTGCTCTCGCATTACCTGGGCTGGAGCTTCTGGATCTGCCTGCCATTGGCGGGTATGGCGGCGGCCACGTTCGGCTTCCTGCTGGGCTTCCCGGTGCTGCGCCTGCGCGGTGACTACCTGGCCATCGTGACCCTGGGCTTCGGCGAAATCATTCGCCTGTTCCTGCGTAACCTCACCGATATCACCGGTGGCCCCAACGGTATCAGCAGCATTCCCAAGCCGACGTTCTTCGGGTTGTCGTTCGACCGCACCGCCGCCGAAGGCATGCAGACCTTCCACGAGTACTTCGGGATTGCCTACAACCCGGTGAGCAAAGTGGTGTTCCTGTACCTGGTGGCGCTGCTTTTGGCGTTGGCGGCACTGTTCGTGATCAACCGCCTGCTGCGCATGCCCATCGGCCGTGCGTGGGAAGCGCTGCGCGAAGATGAAATCGCCTGCCGTGCCCTGGGCCTGAACCCGACCATCATCAAGCTTTCCGCATTCACCCTGGGCGCTGCATTCGCCGGTTTTGCCGGCAGCTTCTTCGCCGCTCGCCAAGGCCTGGTGACGCCGGAATCGTTCACCTTTATCGAGTCGGCGATCATTCTCGCCATCGTGGTACTGGGTGGCATGGGCTCGCAACTGGGCGTGATCCTGGCGGCCATCGTGATGATCCTGCTGCCGGAAATGATGCGTGAGTTCAGCGAATACCGCATGTTGATGTTCGGCGCCATGATGGTGCTGATGATGATCTGGCGCCCTCAAGGCCTGCTGCCCATGCAACGTCCACACATGGAGCTGCGCAAATGAGCCGCGAGATCCTGAAAGTCGAAAACCTGAGCATGCGCTTCGGCGGTTTGCTGGCGGTCAATGGCGTGGCCCTGACCGTCAAAGAGAAACAAGTGGTAGCGCTGATCGGCCCCAACGGCGCCGGCAAGACCACGGTGTTCAACTGCCTCACCGGTTTCTACAAGCCGAGCGGTGGCAGCATCCTGCTGGACGGCCAACCCATACAGGGCCTGGCCGGCCACGAAATCGCCCGCAAAGGCGTGGTGCGTACCTTCCAGAACGTGCGGTTGTTCAAGGACATGACGGCGGTCGAGAACCTGTTGATCGCCCAGCACCGTCACTTGAACACCAACTTCTTCGCTGGCCTGTTCAAGACCCCGGCGTTCCGCAAGAGCGAACACGAGGCCATGGAATATGCGGCGTACTGGCTGGACAAGGTCAACCTGACCGAGTTCGCCAACCGCCCGGCAGGCACCCTCGCCTACGGCCAGCAACGTCGCCTGGAAATCGCCCGCTGCATGATGACCCGCCCGCGCATCCTGATGCTCGACGAACCTGCCGCGGGCCTGAACCCCAAGGAAACCGAAGACCTCAAGGCGCTGATCAGTGTGCTGCGTGAGGAAAACAACGCCACGGTGCTGTTGATCGAACACGACATGAAACTGGTCATGAGCATCTCCGACCATATCGTGGTGATCAACCAGGGCACGCCGCTGGCCAACGGGACGCCGGAGCAGATCCGCGACAATCCTGAAGTGATCAAAGCCTACTTGGGGGAAGCGTAAAATGCTGCAATTCGAAAACGTTTCCACTTTCTACGGCAAGATCCAGGCCCTGCACAGCGTCAATGTGGAAGTGCGCCAGGGTGAGATTGTCACCCTGATCGGCGCCAACGGTGCCGGCAAATCGACCTTGCTGATGACCTTGTGCGGTTCGCCGCAAGCCTACAGTGGCAGCATCCGCTACATGGGTGAAGAACTGGTGGGCAAGCACTCCGCCGAGATCATGCGCAAGAGCATTGCGGTGGTGCCCGAAGGCCGTCGGGTGTTCTCGCGCCTGACCGTGGAAGAGAACCTGGCCATGGGTGGGTTCTTCACCGACAAGGGCGATTACCAGGAGCAGATGGACAAGGTGCTGCACCTGTTCCCCCGCCTCAAGGAACGCTTCAGCCAGCGCGGCGGCACCATGTCCGGCGGCGAGCAGCAGATGCTCGCCATCGGCCGGGCGCTGATGAGCAAGCCCAAGCTGTTGCTGCTGGACGAGCCTTCCCTGGGCCTGGCACCGATCATCATCCAGCAGATCTTCGACATCATCGAACAACTGCGCAAGGACGGTGTGACGGTGTTTTTGGTGGAACAGAACGCCAACCAGGCGCTGAAAATCGCTGACCGTGCCTATGTACTGGAGAATGGCCGGGTGGTGATGCAGGGTACGGGTGAGCAATTGCTGACCGATCCGAAGGTGCGGGAGGCCTACCTCGGCGGCTAAGAAAGAGTGAGTTCTAAGTAGGAGCTGGCTTGTGTGGGAGCTGGCTTGCCTGCGATGGCATCACCCCGGTGTATCTGAAGAACCGAGGCGTTTGCATCGCGGGCAAGCCCGACTCCCACATTTGCTTTGTATAAGTCATTAAACAGGTGTTGTTTGCAGTTTTTTTCGATGGCTTTGTAACGAATTCCCTCCCCCTTTCTCTAGTGGTGCATGCAGGCAATCAAGCCTGCGCATTCAACCACTGCTGGAGACACACCATGACCACCAAACTGTCCGCTGCCACCCTCGTTCTGGCCCTTGGTTCTGCCCTGAGCCTGTCCGCCCTGACCACCACCGCCCACGCGGCCGACGACATGCAGAAATGCTTCGGCGTGGCTGAAGCCGGCAAAAATGACTGCGCCGCGGGCGCCGGCACTTCCTGCGCTGGCACCTCCAAAACCAAAGACCAGGCCAATGCCTGGAAGCTGGTACCCGCCGGCACTTGCACCAAGACCCCAAGCACCACCTCGCCGACCGGTTTTGGCCAGGAAGCGGCCTTCACCGCCAAATCCTGAACCCCGCGCAGCCTGAGTACTGATGATGACGCCTACAGCCCAACACGCGGTCTCACCGGCTCAGGTGCCCGGCCTCCCCTATCGGGCCGGGCTGGGGCTCAAGACCGAGCACTTCACCGAGGTTCTCGAGACCCGCCCCGACATCGGTTTTTTCGAAGTACACGCCGAAAACTACATGGTGGCCGGCGGCCCGTTTCATCACTACCTGGGGTTGATTCGTGCGCAGTACCCCCTGTCACTGCACGGCGTCGGCCTGTCCATCGGCGGCGAAGCCCCCTTGGATCGCGAGCACCTGGCACGCCTGGCCACGCTGATCGAACGCTATCAACCCCAGTCTTTTTCCGAACACCTGGCCTGGTCCAGCCACGGCCCGGTGTTTCTCAACGACTTGCTGCCCCTGGCCTACGACGCCTGCACCCTGGAGCGGGTATGCGAACACGTGGATCAGGTACAGAGCACGCTCAAGCGGCCGATGCTGTTGGAAAACCCCTCCACTTACCTGCAGTTCCAGCGCTCTACCCTGGACGAAACCGACTTCATCAGCCAGATAGTCCGCCGTACTGGTTGCGGCCTGCTGCTCGACGTCAACAACGTCTACGTGTCCTGCATCAATCATCAGCGCGACCCGCTGACCTACATCGATGCCTTGCCATTGCACGCAGTGGGTGAGATTCATCTGGCCGGTTTTGCCGAAGACACCGACAGCCTGGGCGACCGCCTGCTGATTGATGACCACGGCGCGCCGATCGATAACGCCGTGTGGCAGCTTTACGCACAGGTACTGGCGCGGACCGGAGCGGTGGCGACGCTGATCGAGCGGGATAACCAGGTGCCCGCGTTCAGCGTGTTGCAAGCAGAGGCCCGGCAGGCCGAATGGTATTTGTCGCAGGTGGCCCGATGAGCATTCAGCAAACATTCGCCGAGGCTTTACTGGCCCCGCAAGCAGCCTGCCCCGAGGGCGTGTTCAGCAGCAACGGTGCTGAACCGGCGAGCCGCTTTGCGGTGTATCGAAACAATGTCCATAGCGCTTTGATCAATGCTTTGGCAGCCGCCTACCCGGTGGCGCGGCAACTGGTCGGCGATGAGTTTTTCCGCGCCATGGCCGGCCTGTATGCCCAGGCCCACCCGCCCACCAGCCCCTTGATCAGTGAGTACGGCGGCACGTTCGCTGACTTTATCCAGGGTTTCGAACCAGCCTGGAGCGTGCCCTACCTGGCCGATGTCGCCCGGCTGGAACGCTTGAGGGTCCGCGCTTATCACGCGGCGGATTGCCAGGTTCTGGATCAGCACAGCGTACTTCGGCAACTGCAAGGTTGCGCGCAACTGGGGCAACTGCGTGTACGACTGCATCCATCACTTGCCACGCTGGAATCTTCCTACGCGGTGGTATCGGTCTGGACGGCGCACCAGGCCGACGGGGCCATTACCAGCTTTAACCCCTGGCATGCTCAAGGCGGGCTGGTCTTGCGCCAAGGGTTGGTGGTCAAGGTATTCGCCATCGACCGCGGGTCTGTGACCTTTATCAACCGACTCAACCAAGGCGCAGGGCTGGAAATGGCCATAGCTGATGCCCTGCAAGCCTCTGACGAATTCGATTTGCACCTATGTCTCACGCTATTGATCAGCCACGACGCCATCACCCATTTGCATCTGCAACCAGAGGTATCGCCATGAACTTTCCCGCTCCCTGCCTGGTAAAACGAACCGTCGCACTGTTTGAAAAAATCCCCTACAGCCTGATCGCCTTTATCGCGCGCTTCTCCATTGCTGCGGTGTTCTGGAAGTCTGGCCAGACCAAGGTCGAAGGCTTTGCCATTGACCTGATCAGCGGCACCTTCCAATGGGGTGAGCCCAAACTCGCCGCCTCGACGCTCTTTTTGTTTCGCAGCGAATACCAATTGCCTCTGCTGTCGCCAGAGGTGGCCGCGCACCTGGCAACCTTTGCCGAGCACTTTTTTCCGGTATTGATTCTGCTGGGGTTCGCCACGCGCTTCTCGGCCCTGGCCTTGATCGGCATGACCTTGACCATCCAGCTGTTCGTCTACCCTGACGCCTACCCCACTCACGGCACCTGGCTTGCGCTGTTATTGTTGTTGCTTGCCAAAGGCCCCGGGTGCCTGTCCATCGACCACCTGATTGCCCGTCGTTATCGCTGAAGCCGATCCAGCGCTTCGCCGCTGCGCTTGAACCAGTCCACCAGGTAGTCGGCCAACACCTGGGTACGCCGAGGCAAACCGCCCTGGTAGGGATGCACCAAGTACATCGGCATGCTGCGTGTCTGATAATCGCGCAGCAGCCAGCGCAATCGGCCGTCAGCCAGCTCCGTGGGTAGAACGTAGGACGGCAGGCGGGCAATACCGGCGCCGACCAACGCTGCTTTTTTCAACAGGTTGTAGTGGTTGGAGGCGAAGGTGCCGCTCACCTTTACCCGCAGCAATTCGTGTTGCTGGTGGTACAACCACTCCTCGCGGCCACTGTAATGACTGTTGAGCAAACAGCTGTGCGCCGCCAGGTCCGCTGGGGTCTGCGGCTCGCCATGCTGTTCCAGATAAGCCGGGCTGGCGCAGGTCATCTCATGCCAGGCCAGCAAAGGTTTAGCCACCAAGCGTTCATGTTCGATGGCGCCCGACCGTACCCCCAAGTCAAAACCATCCCGTGCCAAGTCTCGGTAGTTGTTATTGAGCTCCAGCTCGATCTGCACCTGCGGGTATTGCTTGGAGAACTCCAGCAGCAAGCCATCGAAGAAGGTTTCACCCAACGACACTGGAACGGTCATACGCACAGGGCCAGCCAAATCATCTTTGAGCCGCGCCAATGCCTGGCGGGCGCGCTCCACCTGCACCACCAATGCTTGTGCCTGGGGCAGCAACGCCGCGCCGGCAGCAGTCAGGCTCAGCTTGCGCGTGGTGCGGTGCAGCAAAACCACGGCAAACTGCGCTTCCAACTGGCTGATGCGCTTGGACAACTGCCCTTTGCTGCAGCCCAATTGTGCGGCCGCCACGGTGAAACTGCCGGCTTCGATCAGCACGGCGAACGCCGCCAAGTCATCCATTTCGCTCATGGACTGTTTCCATTTGAAAACCAAAGGTTGCCTATTAGCACGTTTATCCAATTAAAAAGCCACACTAGACTGAACGCAAATCCCAACCCCTGTAGGAGCGAGCTTGCTCGCGAAGAACGTCAACGATCACGCGGTAAGCCTGACTACACGCCGGCGACCTTGAGTTTTTCGCGAGCACGCTTGCCCCTGCAGGAAATCAGCCCCAGAGGAACAGCACGATGAAAATCCTATTGATCGGTGCCAGCGGCACCATCGGTTCAGCGGTCAAGGCGGAACTGGCCCAGCGCCACGAAGTGATCAGCATCGGCCGCACCAGCGGTGACTTCCAGGTGGATATCAGCGATAGCGCCTCGATCCGTAAGCTGTTCGAGCAGACCGGTAAGTTCGACGCCCTGATCTGCGCGGCAGGCAGCGTCAACTTCGTGCCCCTGGCAGACATGAACGACAGCGATTTCGAACTGGGCCTGCGTGACAAGCTGATGGGCCAGGTCAACCTGCTGTTGATCGGCCGTGAGTACGCCAACGACGGTGCTTCGTTCACGTTCACCAGCGGCATCCTGAACCGTGATCCTATCCGTACCGGCGCTTCGGCGGCCTTGGTCAACGGTGCTCTGGACGCCTTCGTCAAAGCGGCGGCCATTGAATTGCCTCGCGGCCTGCGTATCAACTCGGTCAGCCCGACTGTGCTACTGGAAGCCATGGGCAGCTATGCCCCTTATTTCCGTGGCTACAAACCTGCCCCCGCCGCCGATGTAGCGCTGGCTTACGCCAAAAGCGTCGAGGGCCTACAAACTGGTCAGACCTTTATCGTGGGGTGAGGGTGAGTGCTGTAAGAAACGCCTGAAGCTGGCAAGCGGGCTTGTGATGCACGGCCAGCCTGCGTAACGTGGCGGCACTTGCCTGGAGACCCGATAATGCGCGCCGCCCGTACCCTCGTCCTGTTTGCCTTGCTTCCTGTATTCGCCGCCTGCCAATTGTTCGAAAGCGAGCCGGCCAAGCCATCGACTGTCGGGCTGACCCGTATGCAGGGTGAGTTGACCGCGGTGGACGGCAAACTGCTGTTCCAGCCGTGCGGCGACCAGCGTAGCTACGTGGTCAACGACACCGGCGGCACCAGCGTCCTGCAGGAAGCCGCCTCGCTGGCCGGCCAGCAGGGCAAGCTGTTTGCCGACCTGCGCGGCAAGTTTTCCGGGGTCGCCAGCGGCACCCAGGGTTCAGTGGACCTGCAACAGCTGTATCGCGTCGAACGCTCGACTTCAGCGTGCTCCGACCCGGACTTCAAGCGCATGATACTGCGGGCCAACGGCCATAAACCCGCCTGGGCAATGAATGTCACGGCCAAGGGTATGGTGCTGGAACGCGAAGGCCATCCACCTTTGGCAGTACCCTACGTCGAGGAACAACTGGGCGACGGCCGCTTCAATCTGATGACTGAAGCCAACAACCAGCACATCGAACTGTGGGTGGCGCCCCAGCGCTGCGTCGACAGTGTGAGCGGCAGCCTGCAACACATGAGCGCCGAGTTGCGCGTGAACGGCCAGGTGCAGCGTGGTTGCGCAGCATTCGGCGGCTCGCGGGACGACTGATTAGGCCCTGTGCTGTTTTAACCTGACGGAAACTTGCCATTGGGGCTTATAATCGCCGGTTTGCAAAACAGCCGGCCTCCTTGCCCGCCGCCTACCGGATCCTGTCATGTTACGAATCACCGAACTCAAGCTGCCCATCGACCATCCCGAAGAAGACCTGCGCACTGCCATCGTGCAGCGCCTGGGCATCGCCAGTGATGACCTGCTCGATTTCACCCTGTTCAAGCGCAGCTACGATGCGCGTAAAAAGACCTCTGAGCTGTGCTTCATCTACACCGTCGACCTGAACGTGAAGGGTGAAGCCGCGCTGCTGCTCAAGTTTGCCGACGACCGCAACGTCAACCCGGCACCGGATGTCAGCTACAAGGTGGTGGGCCAGGCGCCGGAAGGCCTGGCTGAGCGGCCAATCGTGGTGGGCTTCGGTCCCTGCGGGATCTTCGCCGGGCTGCTGCTGGCACAGATGGGCTTCAAGCCGATCATCCTCGAGCGCGGCAAGGAAGTGCGCCAACGCACCAAGGACACCTGGGGCCTGTGGCGCAAAAGCGTGCTCAACCCCGAGTCCAACGTGCAATTCGGTGAAGGCGGCGCAGGCACCTTCTCCGACGGCAAGCTGTACAGCCAGATCAAGGACCCGAAATTCCACGGTCGCAAAGTGCTGCACGAGTTCGTCAAGGCCGGCGCGCCGGAAGAAATTCTCTACGTCAGCAAGCCCCACATCGGCACCTTCCGCCTGACCGGCGTGGTGGAAAACATGCGCGAGCAGATCATCGCCCTGGGCGGTGAAGTACGCTTCGAGCAGCGGGTCACCGACGTGTTGATCGAAGACGGCCAGTTGAACGGCGTGGTCATCGACGGCGGCGAGCAGATCCTCTCCAAGCACGTGATTCTTGCCCTGGGCCACAGCGCCCGGGACACCTTCCGCATGCTCCACGACCGTGGCGTGTACATGGAAGCCAAGCCGTTCTCGGTGGGTTTCCGTATCGAACACCCACAGTCGCTGATCGACGCCGCACGCCTGGGCAAATACGCTGGCCACCCCAAGCTGGGCGCAGCGGACTACAAACTGGTGCACCACGCCAAGAATGGCCGTTCGGTCTACAGCTTCTGCATGTGCCCCGGCGGCACCGTCGTGGCTGCGACCTCGGAGCCCCATCGCGTCGTGACCAACGGCATGAGCCAATACTCGCGTAACGAACGCAATGCCAACTCTGGCATCGTGGTAGGCATTACCCCCGAGGTGGATTACCCGGGTGGCCCGCTGGCCGGTATCGAGTTGCAGGAGCGCCTGGAGTCCCACGCCTACATCCTCGGCGGCAGCAACTACGAGGCCCCGGCGCAACTGGTGGGCGACTTCATCGCCGGCAAACCCTCCACCGCGCTGGGCAGTGTGGAGCCGTCCTACAAACCCGGTGTGTCGCTGGGTGACCTGGCCCTGGCCCTGCCGGACTTCGCCATCGAAGCCATCCGCGAAGCCTTGCCGGCGTTTGAGAAACAGATCAAAGGTTACTCGCTGCACGATGCGGTGCTGACCGGCATCGAGACCCGCACCTCATCGCCCTTGCGCATTACCCGCAACGAGTCAATGCAGAGCCTGAACGTCAAAGGCTTGTTCCCGGCCGGAGAAGGCGCGGGGTATGCCGGTGGGATTCTGTCGGCGGGTGTCGACGGGATTCGGATCGCCGAGGCGTTGGCGCGGGATATGCTCGGCATCCACGGTTGAAGCTTCGAGTTGTAAGCTTCAAGCCACAAGCTAAAAACAGGTATGCATCCTGCTTTTCTTGTAGCTTGGAGCTTACAACTTGGCGCTGCTTGTCAGATATTAGCGCGCAGGATGTTAGCGGGTAGCGCCTCACCGCGCTCGACACTCGCCGCAACCGCCGCGATCAACCCTTCCAGCTCATAGCCCTGCCCCGACAGCCACGCTTGATCGTAATAGGTCGTGGCATAGCGCTCACCACCATCGCACAAGATCGCAACGATCGACCCCGACTCCCCCGCCGCTTTCATCTGTTGCGCCGCCATCAGCGCACCGATCAGGTTGGTCCCGCTGGACCCGCCAACCCGTCGCCCCAAACGCTGCGCCAGGTAATGCATGGCCGCCAGGGACAATGCATCCGGCACCTTGACCATTGCGTCAATCACCGCCGGCAGAAACGATGCCTCCACCCGTGGGCGACCAATCCCTTCAATCCGTGAGCCACAGTCCAGGCGCAGGCTGGCGTCACCACTCTGGTAGAAGTCGAAGAACACCGAGCGTTCGGCATCGGCACACAACACCCGGGTGCAATGCTGGCGATAACGCACATATCGGCCCAGGGTCGCGGTGGTGCCGCCGGTGCCAGGGCTGGAAATCAACCAACTCGGCTCCGGGTGCTGTTCAAAGCGCATCTGCTGGAAGATCGATTCGGCGATGTTGTTGTTCGCCCGCCAGTCGGTGGCACGTTCGGCGTAAGTGAACTGGTCCATGAAGTGACCACCGCTTTCCTGGGCCAGGCGTTCGGATTCGGCGTAGATCTGCGTCGGGTCCTGGACCAGATGGCTCTTGCCACCATAGAAGGCAATCTGGGCGATCTTTTCTTGGGACGTGGTAGCGGGCATGACGGCAATGAACGGCAAGCCGAGCAAGCGCGCGAAGTAGGCTTCCGAGATCGCGGTGGAGCCGCTGGACGCTTCAATAACGGGGGCGCCAGGCTTGAGCCAACCATTGCACAGCGCATACAGGAACAACGAGCGCGCCAGCCGGTGTTTCAGGCTGCCGGTGGGGTGGCTGGACTCATCCTTGAAGTACAACTCGATGCCTGGCAAACCCGGTAATGGCAGCGGGATCAGGTGGGTATCGGCGCTCCGCTGGAAGTCCGCTTCAATGATACGAATGGCTTCGCGGGCCCAGGTACGGTGGTCGCTCATGGTGGCTTCTCTAAAGGTTTTCAGCGGTGATCTTAGGATGTTTCCCACACTTCACACAGATACAGTGACGACGCAATTGGACACACAATTGCTAGTCTTTAACCCACCGATGTTCCGGCCAACTCCTTATAACAAATAAGAATATAACTTTTGTTTTAACAACTAACGGTACGGGTTAGGGTACCCACCTATTGAACCTGGATTGGAGAGCATCCCTTGCCTCTGCGTAGCACTTTCACCCGTTTCTTCCAGCTGGAAGCCGCCAGTGGTCTGTTGTTGATCGCCGCTGCCGCTTTGGCGCTGATTATCAACAACTCACCGTTGTCGCACCTGTACAACGCCTTTCTCGACACGCCGGTGGTGGCTCAGGTTGGCGCGTTGAAAATCGCCAAGCCGGCGCTGCTTTGGATCAACGATGGCCTGATGGCCCTGTTTTTCCTGCTGATCGGCCTGGAGGTCAAGCGTGAGCTGCTGGATGGTCACCTGTCCAAGCCTTCGCAAGTGGTGCTGCCTGGCGCAGCGGCCATCGGCGGCATGGTTGTGCCGGCGCTGATCTACTGGGCGCTTAACAAGGACAACCCGGCCGCCCTGGCCGGCTGGGCGATCCCCATGGCCACCGACATTGCCTTTGCGCTGGGCGTTCTGGCCCTGCTGGGCAAGCGCGTACCAGTGTCGCTGAAGCTGTTCCTGATGACCCTGGCGATCATTGATGACCTTGGCGCCATCATCGTCATTGCCTTGTTCTATTCCGCTGACTTGTCCACGGCATCCCTGGCGGGCGCGGGGGCGTGCTTGATTGCGCTGATTGCGATGAACCGCCTGGGCGTGATCAAGCTGGGGCCGTATATGATCATCGGCCTGATCCTGTGGGTGTGCGTGCTCAAGAGCGGTGTGCATGCGACCTTGGCGGGTGTAACCCTGGCGTTCTGCATTCCACTGCGCACCAAGAATGCCGAAACCTCACCGCTGCTGAGCCTGGAACACGCCCTGCACCCCTGGGTGGCCTACGCCATCCTGCCGCTGTTCGCGTTCGCCAATGCCGGCGTGTCACTCACCGGTGTCAGCCTGGAGAGCTTCACCCACTCCGTGCCCATGGGCATCGCCGCGGGCCTGTTGATCGGCAAGACAGTCGGTGTGTTCGGCCTCACCTGGCTGGCGATCAAGACCGGCATCGCCTCACTGCCCAGCGGCGCCAATTGGGGCCAGGTACTGGGCGTGGCGATCCTGTGCGGGATCGGCTTCACCATGAGCCTGTTTGTCGGCTCCCTGGCGTTTGTGCCAGGCGCCAGTGAGTTTGCCGGTGAAGATCGCATGGGGATTCTGACCGGGTCGATCCTGGCGGCCTTTATCGGGTATGCGGTGACGGCGATGGCAAGTCGCAAGAAAGCCGTCGTTGCATGATTGAAGTCAGTCAGTTGTAGGAGCGAGCTTGCTCGCTCCTACAAACAAAACCCCCAACCGGTCACCCGGTTGGGGGTTTTTCTTCGCCTGAAGCTTAAGGCTTAGCGAGTAACGCGGCTGGTACCGTCGACGGTCATGATGCGTACGCGGTCGCCAATGCGGAAGATTTCATTTTCCTGCACGGCTTGTACGTAAGCACGCATGCTGCCGTCGTCTTCGCGCACGGTGATTTCCACGCCCTGGGTACGGGTCAGGCCTTCTTCAGTGGCCGAGCCCAGCAGGCCGCCCGCAACTGCGCCGATCACAGCAGTAACGATGCTGCCTCGGCCGCCACCGATGGCGCTGCCGCCAACGCCGCCGATGACTGCGCCCGCGGCGCCGCCGATTGGGGTTTTGGTGCCTTCGATTTTCACCGGACGCAGGGATTCGATGGTGCCCATGCGAACGGTCTGTACACGACGCGCCTCATCACGAGAGTACGAGTCGCCGGTCAGACTCGAGGCGCAGCCACCCAACAGCAACGACAGGGTGGTAAAGCAGGCAACTAGTAAAACGGACTTACGCATAGCATCAACTCCAAAGGACAGGTATTCATTAAACGCTGTGGCTTGGCGCGTGTCACGGCGCACCAGGCAGAAACTTGCTTTCATTCAGCCTGAGTACAGACTGCCAGCACCAGAGAACTCGACGAACGGTAACCAAGCCAGGGTACGGAACGATGCCATAACCGGCTCGATCAGTGTAGCCGCACAGCCGAAACCGTCCGAAGTCTCTTGAACAGAGACTTCGACGCAACGGTGTTGATCCAGGTGGGATGACGAAAGGTGACGCTCAGGGCGCCAGGCGCTCGCGGCACCATTGGCCGTCTTGCAGGCGGTAGTTGAGGCGATCATGCAGGCGGCTGGCGCGGCCTTGCCAGAACTCGATGCGCTCAGGCAGTAAACGGTACCCTCCCCAATGCTCGGGGCAATCGGGCTGGGTATCGCTGAAACGCTCTTCAGCGGCCTTGAGCAGCGCCTGCAGCTCATCGCGATCACGAATGACTTTGCTCTGCGGAGAGGCCCAGGCGCCCAGGCGGCTGCCCAACGGGCGCACCTGATAATAAGCATCCGACTCTGCAGGCGTGACCTTGGCCACGCGCCCTTCAATGCGTACCTGGCGCTCCAGGGTTGGCCAGAAGAAGGTCATGGCCGCAAACGGCCGCGCCGCGAGTTGTTCACCCTTGGCGCTCTGATAGTTGGTGAAGAAGGTAAAGCCCTGTGCATCCAGGCCCTTGAGCAGCAGGATGCGGCAGTGCGGGCGACCGTCCTGATCCACTGTCGCCAGCGTCATGGCATTGGCCTCCACTGGCGGCTGTTCGGTTTTCACTGCATCAGCAAACCATTGGTGGAACAACGCAAACGGCTCGTCCGGGGCCTGGGCCTCGCTCAAACCGTCCCGTGTGTAGTCACGGCGCATATCGGCCAGTGCCTGGGTCATGCGGCTTTATCCTTGTGGTTCAACAGCTCAGTTCTTCGCCTGATCGTTCGAAGCGGGTGCCGCCTTGGCTTTTGCCGTGGCAGGTTTCTTCGCAGCCGGCTTGGCCGCAGCCTTTTTAGCCGCTGGCTTGGCCGCCGCTTTCTTGGCCGTGGCCTTTTTGGCAGGCGCTTTGGCCGCAGGTGCTGGCGCAGGCACATTCTGCACCGCGACCATTTCGGCTACGGGCGGGGTCTTGCCGGAGTTGTACTTGCTCAGCAGTGCCAACATCGTTGTACGCTGAGTGAACATGATTTCCATGCGACGGTTCAGCGCACGCCCCTGATTGCTGTCGTTGGCGGCACGCGGCATAAGGTCGCCCATGCCACGCAGCATCAAGCGATCCTGTTTCAGACCACTCAGGCTGAAAATCGAGGCAATGGACTGCGCACGTTCCTTGCTCAACGCCTGGCTGGCCGGGGCGCTGCCCGTGGCATCAACGTGGCCCAGCACCAGTACGGCGGTCTTCGGGTCAGCTTCAACGGCCTTGGCCACCCGCGTGAACGGGCCCAGGGTCACCGGCAGCAACATAGCCGGACGCTTCGGGTTGTAGGAGCCGTCTACCGGGGCAATCACCACCAGGGTGTTGTCACGGCGCTCCAGTTGCAGGTTGCTGTCCTTGATGGCGGCACGCAGGCGTGGTTCGTATTCGTCCAGCCAGGCTTGGGTGATCTTCGGGTCAGGCATTTGTACATTGGTCACATCGACCTTGGCCAATGGCTTCGGCTTGCTTTCGAACGGCCACCACCAGCGCGGCTCGCTGTCGGTCTTGGCGACGACAGGTGCGGCGTCCGAGGCCGGGGTTGCCGCCTTGAGGTCGGCTTTCAGGTCAGCCTTGGCGTCGGCGGCTTTGTCTTCGGCACTCTTGGTGGAAAACGGCCACCAGCTGTAACCGGTGTCGGCTTTGGCAGCCGGGGCAGCGGCAGCAGCGGTGACAGGCTCAACAGGCTTGGCACCGGCGGCCGGCTTGGCGTCGGGTTTGGCATCCGACTTGGCGTCGGTCTGGGCCACTGGATCCTTGGTCGCCGTTTTGTCAGATCCAAATGACCACCAATGCCCACCTTCGGCATCATTTTGTGGAGTTTGTGCACAACCCGTAATAGTGAGGCACAGCGCCAGTGCCAAAGACTTGTTCGATAACATGAGATATCCACAAAATGAGAAAAAACCAGAGGGTCGCAGGACCCGTTAAACAGACGCTAAAAGAACATTCAAGTTACAACATGTCGTTCAGCATCTTTTTTATACTTGCCTTTGTAACAAAAAATTGTGAAACAGCAAGGGGTTTATAGACAACCGGCCAATATTCCGACCAACTTCTGGGCCCGCGGGTCCATAAGTACGTAGGGACCCAAGGTATTAGTCACAAAACCGAAGGCTACATCATGTTCAGGGTCGGCAAACCCGACTGAACCTCCTGCCCCGGGATGCCCGAATGCACGTGGCCCGAGGCCGAACGTGGCATTGGGCAACTGCGGTTGATCCAACATGCAGCCCAGGCCGAAGCGGGTTTGGGTCAATAAGGTTTTATCCAGCCCGATACTGTGCTCGCGGGTCAATTGTTCGAGCATGTCGCTTTCCAGCAAACTACCGTCCAACAAACCACTATAAAACCCGGCCAGGCTGCGTGCATTACCGTGGCCATTCGCCGCAGGCTGCTGCATGCGTCGCCATTCGGGCTTATTAGTGCTGGTCAGAATAGACGGTGGATTGGCAAATGCACGGGTAGTCATCGCCGCCGGCTCGCGCATCATTACTTGAAGTAACCGTTGCGCGGCTTCATCCCCCATAGTGCCTTTGCTGCGCGCTATATGAGCGACGCGATAAAACTCCTCATCCGGCAGGCCTACATGGAAGTCCAACCCCAATGGCCGTGCCACCCGCGCCACGATCGACTCCCCCGGCCCGCGCCCGTCGGCGCGGCGCAACAGTTCGCCAACCAGCCAGCCGTAGGTGATCGCCTCATAGCCGTGGCCCTGGCCCGGTGTCCACCACGGGGCTTCTGCCGCCAGGGTATCGACCATCAATTGCCAGTCGTACAACGCTTCGGTGGGCAGCATTTCGCGGATGGCCGGCAGCCCGGCCTGGTGGCAGAGCAACTGGCGCAGCGTGATCGCGTCCTTGCCAGCAGCGGCAAACTCCGGCCAGTACTCGGCTACCGGCGCATCGAGCTTGAGCTTGCCTTCGGCCACCAGTTGCAGGGCAGTCACTGCCGCGAAGGTCTTGGTGCAGGAGAACAGGTTGACGATGGTATCGCTATGCCAGGCCTCGGCACCGTCCTTGTCGGCAGTACCGGCCCACAGGTCGACGACGGTTTGCCCGCCGATCCGGATGCACAGCCCGGCACCACGCTCCTGAGGATCATCGAACAGGGCGGCGAAGGCTTCGCGCACCGCTTCGAACTGCAGCTCGTAATGACCCTGAATCTGCACCTAAGTCCCCTCGGAAAACACCATGAAAAGTGGTCGCCATTCTTTCAGCCATTGTAGGTTTTGTGAACCCGTCAACGATGAATCAATGACCGTTTCCAGCGTGCCCACCAGCATGCTCAGCGCCCTGCCCCGCGCCTTTGCCGTCGCGCCCCGGCTTGCCGGCTTCACTTTCACGCATCGCTTGGGTGGCCTTGGCTTTTTGCGCCTCACGGCCCAACTGGTCGAGCGCGGCCAGGTTGCTCTTGCGCACCGTCTCGACAAAGCCCTGGAAGGGTACATCGGTGATGCCGACCAGGCCGAAATGGCCGTTTTCACCATCCAGCAGACGCCCGGTTACCGGCTGGTCCAGGTACTGGAACCAGTGCACCCCGACAATCAACGGCTCGGCCACCGCCTGCTTGAGGAACGCGGAGTACGCCGCGCCGCGGTCCTCTTCGCGGGCCAGTTGCGTCACGCCGCCCCAGAACGGGCCGCGGTCGGCGGAGCCAAAGTTGAATTCGGTGATCAGTACCGGTTTGTCCAGCGCACGCAGGGCGGCGAAGTCGTAACCGTCCTGGGGTTTCAAGGTGTACATGTTGAAGCTCAGCACGTCGCAATACTGCGCGCACGAAGCGACGGCCTCGGGCGTGCTCACCGCAAAACGGCCGCCCAGCAACAGCTGGTTGGGCGCGTGCCACTTCAGCGAGTCGGAAATGGTCTTGAAGTAAGCATCGGCGAAGGTCTTCTGAAAATACTTGAAGTCGGCTTCGATTTCCGGGTGTTCAGGGCTGGGCATCGGCGGCTCGAAGCCTGGGTCTTCCATCAGTTCCCAACCAGCCAGTTGAATACCCCAGGCTTTGGAAAGGCCCTCTTCATTGCGATATTTATCGCGCAGTTGCTTGAGGAAGGCGCGCTTGGCCGGCACGTCGGTGGTCATGCGCAGGGTGCCGTACGCCAGGGCGTAGCGAGATTTTGCATCCTCGCCAGGACCGGCCCAGGCCAGTTCGTTGTCGGCAAAGAAACCGATCAGCCAAGGATCGTCACGGTGATCGCGTGCGGCAATAGCCACTGCGCGCTCGGTGGCCATGGCAAAGCGCGGGTCGAACGGATCGGGCATGCCGCCCCACCAGTCGGTGCCGGTGCTGATGCTGGCATAGTCACCGACAATCGACAGCGGCAAGGTGTACGGCACGCGGTCGGCAGTAGCCAGGTCCGGATCGCTCCAGTTGCCGACGGTGTTGAAGCCCCAGGCTTGCAGGCGATCGAGGGTATGGGTCACCCAGCGTGGCTGGTCCAACGCGTCACCGCCGTAAGTGCGCTGCAAGTTGGCCCCATAGAAATCGTACCAACGCCCCGAGCCAAAACCGCGGCCTTCACCGGCGCCGTTGCCGGTGCGGCTGTCTTCGCTGCCGTAGTACTTGTCAAAGGGTTCGCCGGCCTTGGGCAGCGCGGCGAACATCCACTCGCGCCCCGCCACGTAGGTCTGGCTGTTGTCCGGCGCCACGGTGTTCACCCCCAGCGAGTAGAACGGATGCCCCTGCGGCGTCACCAGGTACCAGCGGCCGTCGCGCTTCTGGGTGCGGAAAAAACCGCTGGCATCGAAGGCCGGGCCCTTCTTCCAGCCACCGTATTGATCCAGGGAGGACTTGTCCCGCTCGGCCAGCCAGGTCTTGAGCTGCTGTTGTTCCTTGGCGGCCGATGCCTTGAGTTGCTCGTCGCTGCTGACCTTCTCCGGCCAGCGTGCGCGGTTGGATTGGCCATAGGCATCCACCAGTTCAGTGTAGGCAGCCTTCAATACCGGCTCGCTGTCCTGCACGCCAAAGCGCTCCAGCAGGATACTTTGAGCGGCATTGGGCTTGAGCATCGACAGGGTCACCGAGACGACCTGGCTGCGGTCGATTTCTCCGGCGCTGGCGGCCAGCAACACCCGCTGGCCATCCACGGTCATCGGCATCGGCGGGCCGGCCTTCATGCCCTGGCTCAGGGGAGCGTTGGCTTGCAGCGGGACGAGCAGCGTCTGGGCCGGGCCGGCAGGCAGGTCGATGCGGCTGACGAGCGTCTTGCCGTCGGCGCTCTGCACCTTGACGTAAAGGGTCAGCGCCCAGTTCATCGCGCTCTGGATACGCAGGCTCATGGCGCTCGATTGCGACCAGTCCCACGTCCCCGTCTGCGGGCTGAGCACCAGGCTCGGCTCGGCCGCTGGGTTGAAGGTGATGCGGCGCAGCACCTCGCCTTCGGGCGTTTGTTCGGCATTGTATTGCGGCAGGCTGGCGTCCTGGGTCGCCACCTTGACCACATCGGCCGGCCGGACGAAGTTGAACAGCGTTTGTTGCCCCTCGGGCGCCGCCATCAACGGCGCAGCGAACAGCAGGGCAAAAAGAGCGGGCAGCGTGCGAATCATACGAACAAGGTTCTCCCAAACGGCCGATGACTGGCCTGATGATAGTGATGAGATAGACCACAGAGTGGGCGAATCCGCCCACGGTGGCTTAAGAAATTTCGCGCCTGAACGGCGGCAATGCATTGAGGATCGCCTTGCCATAGCGCTGGGTAACCAGGCGACGGTCGAGCAAGGTGATGGTGCCGCGGTCTTCTTCGGTACGCAGCAGACGCCCGCAGGCCTGCACCAGCTTCAGTGAAGCATCCGGCACCGAGATTTCCATGAACGGGTTGCCGCCCCGGGCTTCGATCCATTCGGCCAGTGCGGCCTCGACCGGGTCATCCGGCACCGAGAACGGGATTTTGGCGATCACCACGTGTTCGCAGTAGGCACCGGGCAAGTCCACGCCTTCGGCAAAGCTGGCCAGGCCGAACAACACACTGGAATCCCCACCGTCGACCCGCGCCTTGTGCTTGTTCAGGGTTTCCTGCTTGGACAGGTTGCCCTGGATAAACACCTGCTTGCGCCAGTCGCGGTCGAGGCCGTCGAACACGTCCTGCATCTGTTTGCGCGACGAGAACAGCACCAGAGTGCCGCGGGAGCCTTCCACCAACGACGGCAGATCACGAATGATCGCCGCCGTGTGCGCCGCAGCGTCCCGTGGGTCGGCCTTGAGGTCTGGCACCCGCAGCACGCCGGCGTCAGCGTGATGAAACGGGCTGGGCACCACGGCGGTAACGGCCTTTTTCGGCAGGCCGGCGCGCATGCGGAAGCGGTCAAAGGTGCCCAGGGCCGTCAGCGTGGCCGAGGTTACCAGGCAGCCGTAGGCGACGTTCCACAGGTTGCGGCGCAGCATTTCAGCGGCGAGGATCGGACTGGCGTTGACCTCGATATCGAACAGCGCACCGCTTTCCGACAACGTCAGCCAGCGGGCCATGGGCGGGTTGTCTTCCGGGTCTTCGACGGTAAAGGCGGTCCACAGCTCCCAATTGCCTTGGGAACGAGACAGCAAACTGCCGAACAAGGGATACCACTCTTCGGCCTGGTTGCTGGCGATGCCGATATTGACCTCGCCATCCATGCCTTCCTTGAGCAAGTCCGTCAGGCGGGTGAACAGGTCGGTCAGGCGTGAAAAGCCTTTCTTCAGCTCGATGCCCATTTCGCGCATGTGCTCGGGAATCATCCCGCCGACAAAACGGTGGCGCGGGCGCTCTCGGCCCTCGACGTCTTCACCGGGCTTGAAGTCCGCAACCTGTTCGCAGGCGCTGAACATGAACTGCTGCTGGGTCTTGATCTCGCGCGCCAGCTCCGGCACTTGCTCGATCAACTTGCCCAGGTCGCCGGGCAACGGGTGCTGGGCCAGTAACTTGGTGAGGTTCTTGGCAGTGGTTTCCAGCCAGTCGGCCGTGGAGCGCAAGCGGGTGTAATGGGCGAAATGGCCAATGGCCTTGTCTGGCAGGTGGTGGCCTTCGTCGAACACATAGAGGGTGTCGCGTGGGTCGGGCAGTACCGCACCGCCACCCAGGGCAAGGTCAGCCAATACCATATCGTGGTTGGTGACGATGACATCTACCTTGCCCATGCCTTCGCGCGCCTTGTAGAAGGCGCACTGGCCGAAGTTAGGGCAATGGCGGTTGGTGCATTGGCTGTGGTCGGTGGTCAGGCGCGCCCAGTCTGAATCTTCCAGGGCGGTGGGCCAACTGTCGCGGTCGCCGTCCCATTTGTTGCCGGCCAGCTTCTCGATCATGCTGGTAAACAGCTTCTGGCTGGCCTCATCCACCTCGATCTTGAAACCTTCTTCTTCGAACAAGGAGGCGGTGGCGGTTTGGGCGTGGCCTTCCTGCAGCAATACGTCGAGCTTGGACAGGCACATATAGCGGCCACGGCCCTTGGCCAGGGCGAAGGTAAAGCTCAAGCCGCTGTTGCGCATCAGGTCGGGCAAGTCTTTGTAGACAATCTGCTCTTGCAGCGCGACGGTAGCGGTGGCGATCACCAGGCGCTTGCCAGCAGCCTTGGCCGTAGGGATCGCAGCCAGGCTGTAGGCCACGGTCTTGCCGGTACCGGTACCGGCCTCGACGGCCACTACCGCAGGCTCGCCCTCGCGGCGGCCTTCGTCGTCGGTGTCGATATCCCCGAGGACTTTTGCCACTTCGGCGATCATCAGGCGTTGGCCGTAGCGCGGTTTCAAGCTCTTGGCTTCGAGAAAACGCGAATAGGCGCCCTGGATCGTGGTTTTGAGTTCAGTGCTGATCATGGATAGTCGGGCGCAAAAAACGCTGGATAAATTTTCAGTGGTTCGGATCGGCCGCTATCATACCCCGCTAATTAATCCCGCGCAGAACGGAGTACCACAATGACCGCGTTTAGCCTCGCCTATACCCTGCATGTACTGGCCGCCTTGATCTGGGTAGGCGGCATGTTTTTCGCCTGGATGATCCTGCGCCCCGCCGCCGTGGCGGCACTTGAGGGCCCTGCCCGGCTCAAGCTGTGGGCAAATGTGTTTCAACGTTTTTTTGTTTGGGTATGGGTGGCTGTGGTGCTTTTGCCGATCAGCGGCATTGGTTTGCTGCAACTGCGCTTCAGTGGTTTTGAGACCGCGCCGCGTTATGTACAGGTGATGATGGGGTTGTATCTGGTGATGACGGCGTTGTTTATCCGCATCCAGGCCTTGAAGTTCCCGGAGCTGAAGGCAGCGGTGGCGGCTGAGGATTGGCCGGCGGGCGCGGCAGCGCTGGGGCAGATTCGCAGGTTGGTGGGGATTAATTTGATCGTGGGGTTGGTGGTGGTGGCGGTGGCTTCGGCTCGGCCGATGTTCTGAGCTGTTGGCTTGCCCTAACGCGTGTAGGAGCGAGCTTGCTCGCGAAAAACTCACAGACGCCGCGTTTATTCAGGAAGCACGCGTTATCGTTGACGTTTTTCGCGAGCAAGCTGGCTCCTACAGCC